>JAGLQA010000488.1 GCA_023137075.1 Candidatus Aminicenantota bacterium | reverse complement strand
TGGAAGGCGAATTTGCCCTATTCGATACCGCGCTTTTGCTGCGGAACATCCAGGATGAACGGTACATCTCTCACCTGGATCTCAACCTGATCTTTTCCTTCCTGCGCACCGAAGAGCGCCTGGAATGCCTGGTGGAGTATGACGCACATCTCTACGAAAAAGAGACGGTAGAGCGGATCATGTTCCATTTTATCTACCTGATGCGTGAGGCTTTTAACCAGGTCGATTTAAAACTGGTCGATGTCCCCCTGATGACGGAACCGGAGCGGGATGAAATTATCGTCGCCTTTAACGATACCGCGGCGGATTATCCGCGGGACAGTATGATTCACCGGTTGTTCGAAGAACAGGTGAAGCGCACCCCGGGTAACCTGGCGGTGGAATCGAGAGATAAAAGACTCACCTACCGGGAATTGAATGAGGCGGCCAATCGACTGGCACGGTTTCTAAGAAAAAAAGGGATAAAAAACGATAGTGCCGCCGCCATTATGTTGGAAAGCTCCGCCGAGGTGCTTATCGCCGTTCTGGCCGTATTAAAAGCGGGGGCAGCCTACTTACCCTTAGGTTTCGAGTATCCCGAAGAGAGAATCAATTATCTTTTAGAGAATAGCCGGGCAAAGATCCTGTTAACCCGGGAATCCTTAGTTCGCGGGATGGAACTGCGGTGTCCGGTTATTTACGTTGAAGATAAAGCGTTTTATACCGGCAAAAGTGAAGACTTAGAACCGCTTAATAACAGCCTCAGCCCGGCCTATATTATCTATACCTCCGGCACCACCGGGCAGCCCAAGGGAGTTGTGGTAGAGCATCGTTCCTTAGTGAATTATACCTGTTGGGCGGCGCGAACCTATGTGAAAGACGAACCCACGGATTTCCCACTGTATATATACCTCGATCTCCTTCGATTTGACCGTTACATCGATCTTTACGCCCCTTATAACCGGTAATGCCGTGATCGCTTACGGCGGCATGGATAATGAGTTTTATATCGAGAAAGTTTTTGCCGATAACCGCGTCGCGGTGGTGAAGTTGACCCCTTCCCATTTGCGGATGATCGCCCATAAAAAAATGAAAAATTCCAACATTAAGCGCCTTATCGTCGGCGGTGAAGAACTGGAAACCGGTTTGGCCCGGGAAATTTATGACAATTTCGGGAGAAATATCGAAATCTACAACGAGTACGGTCCCACCGAAACCGTTGTGGGCAGCATGATCTACAAGTTCGATCCCATGGCGGATAAAAGGCATTCCGTTCCCATCGGCGTGCCCATTGCCAACACCCGCATCTACCTGTTGAATGACCGTCTACAGCCCGTGCCCACCGGCGTCGCAGCCGAGCTGTATATTGCCGGTGACGGTGTTGCCAGCGGTTATTTGTTCAATAAAGAGTTAACGGAAGAGAAATTTGTACCCGATCCCTTTGTCCCCGGTACGAAGATGTATCGCACCGGCGACCTGGCAGTCCGGCTGCCAAAGGGTGTACTCGAATATAAAGGCCGGATCGATAACCAGGTCAAAATCCGCGGTTACCGGGTGGAAACCGGTGAGATCGAGGCAAAGATCGTGAATTTCCGGAAGATGGCCAACCGCAGGCGGGAGCAGAAAGAAAACGTGGTCGAGCAATTGGATTTACCATCCGTGCAGCGCTGCAAAACCTGCCTGATCCCGGTTAACTACCCCGGCGGCATTCATTTTGACGAGGAAGGGGTATGCGATATCTGCCGTGAATTTGAAAGCTACAAAGAGAAGGCCCGGGCTTATTTCAAAACCATGGCCGATTTCCGGGAGGTTGTGGAAAAGGCTCAGCGAACAAAACGCGGCGATTACGACTGTTTGATGCTGTACAGCGGCGGCAAAGACAGTTCCTATGTGCTGCACCGGTTGGTGGAAATGGGATTAAAAGTGCTTTCGTTCACCTTTGATAACGGTTATATTTCGGAAACAGCCTTTGAAAATATCGCACGAACCACTAAGTTGCTTAATGTGGAACACATCGTGTTGGATTCGCCGGCCATGAAGGAAATATTCGTGGAGAGCCTGTGGTCCGACTACAACGTATGCAACGGCTGTTTTAAAGCGGTCAATACCTTCGGCACCATGTTGGCCCATCAACACAACATCAACTTAGTGGTTTCCGGGTTAACCCGGGGGCAGATATTCGATATAAAACTGCATGGACTCTTTAAGCTCGGCGTCTTCGAAGAGGATGACATCGAGGAACGATTGACACTCTTCAGGAAAAACTACCACTCCATGACCCACCGGACCTCGCGCCTCATCGGGGTGGAAATTTCCGGGGAGATGCTGGAGCAAATTTCTTTTAGTGATTTTTTCAGGTATGACAACATATCTACCGTTGAAATTTTCGAATATTTGCAGAAAAAAGATAAAA
>JAGLQA010000487.1 GCA_023137075.1 Candidatus Aminicenantota bacterium | reverse complement strand
CTTTTCATGCGCCCATTTTCTTGAGAACTATAAAGGAAAATGTGAGCACATGCATGGCCATACATTTCGGATAGAGGTGCATTTTGAAGTAAAAAAACTTGACAAAGCGGGGATTAGTATCGATTTTACGGAATTGAAAGCATATTTGAAATCGATTCTTCCCGACCATAAGGTATTAAACGAAGTCTTTGATTTTTCACCCTCTGCCGAGAACCTGTCCCGCTATTTTTATCAAAAAATCAAAGAGAAATACAGCGTGTCAAAGGTCATCATCTGGGAATCGGAAAATGCCGGGGCAGCCTACTCTGAAGATTAACGAAATATTCCGGTCGTTCCAGGGTGAGGGATTAAACGCCGGTATCCCTTGCGTTTTCCTGAGACTTTCCGGGTGTTCACTGCGGTGCCCCTACTGCGATACCGTATATTCCTGGGAAGAAGGCAAGTTCATGCCGATCGACTCTATTATTTCGCAGATAGGTTCGCACCAAAGCAAGTTCCCCCATTCCCGGGTTGTGCTTACCGGCGGCGAACCGCTGGAACAGGAGGTATCCGTCCTGGTCGAAAACCTGAAGAAGAAAAACTATTATGTGGCAATTGAGACCAACGGTTGTCTATACCGGGACATCGCCGTGGATTGGTGGACCGTGTCACCCAAGGATGTAACCGGTTACCGTATCCACCAAAAACTGTTCGATAAAATCGATGAAGTTAAACTCATCGTTAACCGGAATTTAAACATAGATGTAATTAAAGAAATCCGGAAGATAGGCGAGAGCTTCCCCATATTCTTACAGCCCGATTGGTACGACAAGGATAAGTACAAACATACCTTCCGGCTCTATGAACAATGCGTCGCCCAGGGGATCCCCAATATCAGGCCGGGCATCCAACTCCACAAAATCTACGATGTATCTTAGTTCGCCGCCCTCACTGCCGGGTAGAATGGAACCGGCCACTTTTTAACTTTCGCAATTCACTCGCTTCCGCCGTGCTTTTTTCTTTCGAAAGACCGATTAAAACGCCCTTAGAATCTAAAGCCTCTGCTTTGTAGATATAGGTTTTCCCCTTTTCCAGGTATAGATCATTAAACGAATAGGTTTCGCCTTGAAGCTCGGCGCCTGGAATTTCCCTTATTGCCCGGTAAAGTCCGAATGATTCTTTCCGGTAAAAGATATATCTGGCTGCCTGCAATTCGGTTGGATTTTCGACCGTCAAATCTATTTTGCCATAGTCCCTGCTGACCAGCCAGGCCCTCTCTTGCTCCCTCGATACCCGGAGAGTTAGTATTAAATTGCGGCTGATAACCGTGATTTCATCCTCAGCCTGTTGGTTTGCCGTATCTACAACAACGGCTTTGATTTTATGAGTCCCGTTTGAAAACCGGAACGAATCCCACCGGTAGGTAAAGGGAGCCTGGTTGTCGGTATGGTGAAGTTCATTATCGACATAAAAATTCACCCTGGAGACGCCTGTATCATCCTCAGCTTTTGCACGGATAACGACGGGGCCACTCAAAACTGACCCGCTGCCGGGGGAAGTTATGGAAACAGCAGGCGGTTCATCGCAGTGGAGCTTGGTTACGTAGGCATCGGAGGCATACTGGTATTCCTGGAAGGAATTGCGGGTGGGAAAATCCGGGCTGGTTGTCTTACCGGTAACATAGGCATTGCCCTTTGCATCCACCGCGATACCGGTGCCGTCCTCGTTCCCCCGGCCGCCCAAATAGGTAGAATATAGGAGCTTATTACCGGCCGCGGCTATCTTGACGACAAAACTATCGTTATCTCCCCCGCCCCGTATATCCTGGAGAGGATCTTTAACCGGAAAATCCACGCTGTATGTCGTACCGGTCACATAGGCGCAGCCCTCTTCGTCCACAGCTATTCCTTTACCATACTCCCGGTCACTGCCTCCTAAGAGAGTGGCATATTCAAAAGAGTGACCATCGCCAGATAACTTCGCGATAAATATATCACTCCCGCCTCCACCGCAGCCCCACCGGACAGAATTCGCAGCCAGAGAATCCCAATTGTATCTATACCCGGTTATATAGGCGCATCCCGTACGATCCACACATATACTACTGATAGAAGTCGCGCCACTTTCATCTAATGAAGTGGAATAAATAACATCTCTACCTGAGGATGATATTTTTGATATCTTCCTCCCGGCTGCATAGACATCCCCATGAATGTCTACTGCTATGTCGCTGCCGCCTGCGCTGAAATAAGTTGAATACACAAGGGTATTACCCGCAGGTGAGAATTTCGTAATAAAACTGCCGTATGTGCCGGCCTCAATGGGATTTTTGATGGGAAAATCCAGGGCGGAACCGGTTATATAAGCACAGCCTCTATTGTCCACGGCAATACCCCAACTTTCATCCTCATCATCTCCACCGATGTAGGTCGAGTAAACGAGATCGCCGCCGTCTTTCGATAATTTTGTTACAAAGGCGTCCAGACCATAACAGTCATAGTAACTTATTATTTTCAGGTACCACTGGAAGGCATTTTTGGTGGGAAAATTCAAGCTTTGGGTAAAACCGGTTATATAGGCATTCCCTGCCTGATCCACGGCTATGTCGGTTGCCTGGTCATACCTGCACCCGCCGATATATGTAGAGTATACCAGGCTATTTCCTGAAGGTGAGAATTTAGTCACAAATATATCCAGATCACTACGGCTGGTGCCGGGGTAAGAATTTTTTAGGGGAAAATTGGTACTTTTGGTGTTACCCGTCACATAGGCGCAGCCCTTGCCGTCCACGGCGACGGCACAGCCGCCGTCATAGCCGTTACCACCTAAGTAGGTAGAGTATCCCATTGTAATCACCGGGTCGATGACCAATTCGCGGTTTTTATCATAATTGCCTACCGCAAAACCGTAGCTGTCCCTGCAGAGTCTTTTAAATTTGACATCGATTGGGATTCCGGGCACAGCACACTGTGCCCCTACCTGGTAACTTACCGGTTTGTGATGCACCAATTCACCGAATTCCATTTCTATCAACAGGTTGCCCTTTTCATCGATGCGGGTTGATTTGACATTCTTATAGGCAAATTTTATATCCGCTGGGTCCCCCCCCGGTTTTACGATCCAATCGTACTCGACCTGTCTCTCGATCCCATAGACTTTCAAATCGATGTTTTTGTAGAGATTTTTATAACGTACTGCCTTTGACGTCGGGATGTTCTGCCGCCATTCCGACCTGTCCTGGCCGTTAATATAATTGACCCGGTACCGGGTTGGTTCCACTGAGACAATTTGTGGGTTCTTGTTGGATTTTATAAAAATCAACCGTGATATATCGCGAGCTCCCTTCTTTCCTATGCCGTCAAACACCAATCCTTCCCGGGTCAGCCATAATGTATATCCCGGTGCCCCGGCATAAAAGGCTGCCTTTTTATGCACCTGCCCCCGGTTGGGAATGAAATACAAGGGAACCTTACCGAAATCCCTGCTGCGGCCCGCTTGAACAAAAATTGTTCCGATTGATAACAAAAATAAACCGAAAAAAATCCTTCTCATTCCATCCTCCTTTTTCACTTATTTATGTTTCTATTTTTTATCGTTTTATGTTTTTCAGACCCGGCTGTGGTTACACTTTGCGCATTCGAAACTGCGATTACCGTGCCATCGGCATCAAGGGCAACCGCTTTGTAAGTGTAAGTTATACCTTTCCCCGGGCTTAAATCGTTTATAGTACAACTCCCCGCGTAGAGTTCGGTTCCCGGAATTTCTTTTATAACCCGGAACTTCCCGTCAGGCTCTTTTTTATATATAACAAATTTTGCCACGGGAATATTCTCCGGGTTTTGTACCGATAAATCTATTTTGATATAATCCTGTCTCACTATCCACGCCTTTTCTACACTTTTCGAAACTCGAAGTGTTAAAACTATTTTCCGCACCTTGACCGTGATTTGAGCCGTTGTTTGACAATCCCCGGTATCCAGGGCCGCCGCCTTGATATAACAGGTTCCTTCCGCATATCTACGGGTATCCCAGGCATAGTTGTAGGGGGCCGCGGTATCGCTGTGTTTAAGCTGATTGTTAATATAGAAGTCGACACGCTCTATCCCTTTGTCATCCGCCGCTTCTGTCCGGATGATTACGGTACCCGCGACATTTTCCCCATCAACCGGGGATGTTATGGTGATTGAAGGCGGCATATCATAGGTTAGTTTCGTCACAAAGGCGTCACGCTCCCCCCGGTAACCCTGAAAAGGATTCTTCATGGGGAAATCGGTACTGGATGTAGTGCCGGCCGCATAAACACATCCATCTCGATCTACCACGATTGCGACAGCGCTGTCATCCCCGGTTCCACCTAAGTAGGTGGAGTAAGAGAGGGCATTCCCTTCGGGCATAAGCCTGGCTATAAAGCTGTCACCCTCACCCCCGGGGCGGGTATCCCAAAAGGCATCCGAGACAGGAAAATCGGTACTTAAGGTATAACCGGTTACGTAAACATACTTACTGCCGTCAACGGTTAGATCATGGGCGGAATCGGTTCCACTGCCGCCTAAGTAGGTGGAAAAAACGAGAGTATCGCCACCCGGGGAAAATTTGCTGACAAAGGGGTCCGTTAATCCCTGGTAGGTTTGAAAAGGATTCTCCATAGGGAAGTCCCAGCTCTCCGTATATCCGCAAACATAAACGCAGCCCTGGTCATCCACCGCAATGCCTCCGGCATAATCGTGACCGCTACCGCCTAAATAAGTGGAATAAGAGAGGGCACGACCGGTGCCGGATAATTTTGTTAAAAATACTTTAGTGTAACCCCTCTGGTTCTCTGCCATAAAGGGATGTTTAAGGGGGAAATTTTTACTGTTTGTATTCCCGGTAATATAGGCATTGCCACTGCTGTCGACCGCAATATCCATACCCTCGTCGCTGCCACTGCCGCCTAAGTAGGTTGAGTATAAAAGGCGGCTGCCGTCGGGTCTGAATTTGGTTACAAAAGCGTCACTCCCATAAGGTTCGCCGGCTCTCTTTCTTTGAAAGGGGAGTTTAACGGGAAAATTTTCACTGTTTGTATACCCGGTCACATAGGCGCTGCCGCTGCCGTCAAAGGCAATGCCACAGCCGCAATCACTCTCGTCTCCACCTAAGTAGGTAGAATACTGAAGGGCATTACCTTGCGGCGATAATTTGACTACAAACGCATCGCTGCGCCAACTTCTTCCGGAAAATTCTCCCTGGAAGGGATTCTTAGTCGGGAAATCGCCACTCCCCGTATCCCCGGTTACATAAGCGCTGCCGCTGCTGTCCACGGCAATGCTGCGTCCATATTCGTCTTCGCTGCCGCCTAAATAGGTAGAGTAAATAAGCGCGTCGCCTTCTTTCGATAATTTGGTTACGAATACGTCGTAATAGTCGTTGAATCTTCCCTGGTAGGGTGTCCTGGTAGGAAAATCTTTGCTCCCGGTATAACCGGCCAGGTACACATACCCGTCCCCGTCAACCGCCATATCCAGGATAAAATCGTCATTCCTGCCGCCAAGATAAGTGGAATAGACCAAAACCAGCGGATCGATTACAAGCGTGCAATTCTCATCGTATTCCCCCACCCGGAAACCATAGGTGTTTTTTCCGGTTTTTTCGAATTCGCCCTTTATTTCAACCCGGGTTTGAGTATAATCGATTTCCTGGTAACAACCGGGTTTTTTGTGCAGCAATTCCCCGGATAAGGTTTCGACTACCAGGTTCCCCTCATTATCGATCCTGGTTCCTTTTACATTTTGATAGGCAAACCTGATGTTTCCCGGGTCCGCCCCGGGTTTCACGATCCAGTCATATTCGATCTGCCTGTCATTGCCATAAACCTTTAAATCTATATTATTATAAATATTTTTATACAGGACCCCTCGGGAAGTGGGGACATTGCTTCTCCATTTTAACCTCTCGTTTCCTTTTAGATAGTTCACTTTGTATTCGGATAGATGCAGAGGGACAACTTCCGGATCCGGATTGGCCCCGACAAAAATCAATCGCGATACATCCCGGTCAAATCGAGTTGATGAGTGGTAATTATTAGGGGCTGAATGATGACGGTCTCCGGGCGCAGCACGCTTCGCCCCTACATCCGGATTACCGGTTTTTTGTTTCGAGTTCTGTGCTTGATCTCTGCGCGATTTCGGATTTTCTTTTCTCATGGTACTATCAAATACCAATCCTTCCTTTGTGATCCACAATGTATAAGCAGGGGTCCCGGCATAGAAGAGCGCTTTCTCATTTACCTGGCCCTGATTAGGGATAAAATACAGGGGCACTTTAAACAATTTCCGCTTGAGAGACTGGCCTTTCTGCGCCCGGGTATCGGCCCTGTTCTGCATAAAAACCATGCCGAATGCTAATATGAAAATTATAATTACCTTTTTTTTACGAACCGGTTTTTTCATGCCGACCTCCCTTAATATATGTTTAATTAGATTAAAAACAAAAAATTTCCTAAATAGTTTGTTCATTCGAGACCCCCTTTACCATATCCTTTGCATCGAGGGCTTCGGCTTTATAGGTGTAGGATTTATCTTTATCTAAATATAAATCGTAGGTTGTATAAGTGCCGTCCCGGAATTCAGCGGCTGAAACCGATTTGATTACCCGGTATTCCCGGCCCGGCTCTTTCCTGTATACCAGGTATTTTGAAACCTGTACCTGCCCCGGGTTTTTTACTTCCAGGTCTATCTTGCCATACTCTCTACTTATTATCCAGGCATTCTCTTTTCTACGCTCGGCCCGGAGTGTCAGGACTAAATGTTGAACATCTACCGAAATACGGGTCGAAGCTTGCTGCCCTGCCGTATCCCGGACAGTGACCTCGATATCGTGAGAACCTTTCTTATAGGGGAAAGTATTCCAGGTATATTCATAAGGTTCCGTGCTGTCGGTGTACTTACGTTTCCCATCGATGGAAAAATTCACCCCGGTTATCCCCACATCATCTTTTGCTTTTGCCCGGATCAGTGTCATACCGCTTACAACCTCCCCGGGTAAGGGGGATAGTAACTCAACAGTCGGGGGGTAGTCGTATCCCAATTTGGTTACGAAAACCGCGGTATTTACCGGGTCTGCCTGGATAGGGTTCATCATGGGGAAATCCACACTCCGGGTCCGACCGGTTACATAAGCACAGCCGCCACTGTCCACCGCAATACCGTGACCCTCGTCATCAGCTTCCCCCCCAAGGTAAGTGGAGTACAAAAAAGCGCTTCCCGGCGGAGATAATTTTGTAACAAAAGCATCGTAATCACCCCCGCCGTATTCTCCTTGCAGCGGGGCGATACAGGGGAAACCACCGCCGGAAGTGCTTCCCGTTACATATGCACTTCCATTATTATCCACTCTTATTCCTTTACCGTAGTCTATGCCGCGGCCACCTAAATAAGTAGCATATAACAGGGAACCGCCGGTAGGAGATAATTTGAAAACAAAGGCATCCCCGTCCCCACCGCCGTAGCTGCCCTGGGCCGGGAACCGGGTGGGAAAATCGCTGCTGACGGTATAACCGGTAACGTAAACATTATTTCCCCCGTCACACACGATGCCGTAACCCCCTTCATTGTCGCTGCCCCCGATGTATGTAGAAAAGGCCAATGTTTTACCCGTTTTTCCTAATTTTGTTACAAAAACATCATAGTTACCGGCGAGGCTTCCCTGCCAGGGCTTCCGAAGGGGGAAATCCGGGCTGTATGTTCTCCCCGTCACCCAGGCATACCCACTGCTGTCCACTGTTATACTCTCCCCTAAATCGTGCCTGGTACCGCCAAGATAGGTGGAGTAGTACAATGTATCACCCGCGGGAGATATTTTCGTGACAAAAGCATCGATGTGCCACCAATCCGCCGGCGAGGCCTGAAAGGGATTTTTCACGGGAAAATTTTCACTGTATGTCGCGCCGGTAATATAGGCGCAGCCGCCGCTGTCTAATGAAATCCCCTCGCCGGCATCATCATAATTCCCGCCTAAGAAGGTAGAGTAAACCAGGGTGTCGCCTGCCGGGGATAATTTTGTAATAAATATATCACAGTATTTATGATAATAGCCATACCAATCCCAATCCCATTTACTATCATCAAGATACGCCTGAAATGGATTTGTCGTGGGGAAGTCCTTGCTGAAAGTCCAGCCCGCCACATAAGCACAGCCGCTGCTGTCTACAACGATACTTTCTCCATGATCCAAATCATCACCCCCTAAGTAAGTCGAATAAACCAGGGAATCACCGGCCGGGGAGATTTTGCATACAAATGTATCGCACTCGCCAAAATTCCTATCCTGGAAAGGTCCTTGTGTAGGGAATTCTACACTATATGTCCTGCCCGTCAAATAAGCGCAGCCTTTACTATCTACAGCTATTGAGCAGCCATAATCGACATCGCTGCCATCTAAAAAGGTAGAGTAATCCAGTTTAATCACCGGGTCTATTACCAATTCGCGGTTCTTATCGTATTCCCCTACCGCAAAACAGTAGCTGTTCTTGCCGAGCCTTTTAAATTTGACATCGATTGGGATTCCGGGCACAGCACGCTGTGCCCCTACCTGGAAGCTTACCGGTTTATGATGCACCAATTTACCGAATTCCGTTTCTATCAACAGGTTACCTTTATCATCGATGCAAGTAGATTTGACGTTCTTATAGGCAAATTTTATATCAGCAGGGTCTCCCCCCGGTTTTACGATCCAGTCATATTCGATCTGCTTTCCTTTTCCATAGATTTTCAGGTCTATGTTTTTGTAGATTGCCTTATATAAAATTGCACGGGAGGTTGATATATTGGTGTACCGGTCACTGATTGTTTTACCCTTGAAATAGTTCACCCGGTGGTCTGTTGTATCTACGGAAACAATTTTTGGATTCCGGTTAGCCCCGCTAAAGACAAATTGTGATCCATCACGATCAAAAACCAATCCCTGTCCTGTTATCCATAAGGTATAAGAAGGTGTTACGGCATAAAATAACACTTCCTCGCTCACCTGGCCCTTATTGGGTATAAAATACAAAGGTATATTGCCGAATACCGGTTCCACCCCCAGGGGATTTGTACCATTGATGTTTTTCCCGGGCTCAATTTCGACACCGTGGTTTTTATATTTTCCGGTTTGTGCAAAAGTTATACTTATTACCAGAATAAACAATGTTATTAAAATGGCTTTCATCTCGTTCTCCTTATATTTCATTTTATTCCTCGCAAAACCCGCGGCAAATCACTCTTGCCTAAAATAAACCTTTCAAAGGTTGACCTCCTTAGTGGAAAATGATAAAAATTTACTTTCAGTTATAATCTAAATTCCAAAAAGAATGATCGAATATCCCTTTTTGTACCGGCACAACTCTCCAACTCTCAACTTATGAACTCTCG
>JAGLQA010000486.1 GCA_023137075.1 Candidatus Aminicenantota bacterium | reverse complement strand
TCGATAACATAGTGCATTTCTTCATCGGTCATGGTCGGATGGAGCGACAAGCGCACCCAGCCCGGTTTTTGCGATAAATCTCCCTGGCTGATCAAATCGGTGATTCGCCTGGAGTGTTCCCGGTCCACATGCAGCAGGTAATGACCGTATGTGCCGGCACAGGTACATCCGCCCCGGACCTGGATCCCGAAACGGTCGCTTAACAGCTTAACAAGCAGGTTGTAATGTACGTCCTCCACGTAAAAAGAGATACTACCCAGGCGTTCTTCCATATTATCTGCCAGGATATGGATCCCGGGGATTTTCCGCAGCCCGGTCAAGGCGGTCTTTACCAGCTCTTCCTCCCGTTTCCTGAGGTTGGGAATTCCCATTTTCTCTTTAAGCCCAATCGCCAGTGCGCTGCGAATGGCCTGTAAAAAGCCCGGTGTGCCGCCGTCTTCCCGGGCTTCGATGCTGTCTATATATTTGTACATGCCCCAGGGATTGGTCCAGTCGACGGTTCCACCGCCCGGATGATCCGGGACATCCCGGTCATAAAGAGCTGCATTCATCACCAGGACACCTGAAGAACCCGGCCCACCTAAGAACTTGTGGGGCGAAAAAAATATGACATCCAATTGCTCCGCCGGGTCCTTGGGGTGCATATCGATGGCTGCGTAGGGAGCGGAAGCGGCAAAATCGATAAAGCAAAGCCCACCCGCCTCATGCATGATCCTGGCCATTTCATAATAGGGGGTCTCTATCCCGGTTACATTAGAACAGGCCGTAAATGAACCTATTTTGTGCTTTCTGTCTTTATACTTCTTCAGTTGTTTCCTTAAATTATCCGGATCCACCAGCAGGTCTTTGCCCGGTTCCAGCAATTCCACGTCGGCAATGGTTTCTAACCAGGATGTGTGATTGGAGTGGTGTTCCATATGGGTAACGAAAACCACCGGCCTCTCATTTTCGCTCATTGAACTTTTATTCATATTCTTATCGCAAATCTTGTAGTTCAAAATCCGCTGCAGCTTATTGATGACTCCGGTCATGCCAAAACCCGCGGTAAGCAAGATATCGTTTTCGTTGGCATTGACATGCTTCTTTATCAGCTCATGAGCATGGTGATAGGCGTAGGTCATCCGGGTACCGGTTTCACTGCTCTCGGTGTGAGTGTTCGCGACAAAAGGACCGAAATCGTTCTTGATCTTATCCTCGATCGGGCCATAGAGGCGGCCGCTGGCAATCCAATCGGCATAGACGATTTTTTGTTTGCCGTAGGGTGATTCGTAGCAGTCATCTATGCCCACAATGTTTTTCCTGAATTGTTCAAAATATAACTCTAATGGTTTCATGATGCCCTATTGTATCACTAAAAGTGAAAAAGTAAAACCCTTATTTAGTTCCGGATTACCTCTTTTTTTTCCATTTGGGTAGGCCGCGTCCCGGTGTATAGGGCGCGCCGGCAGCTTCTAATTTTTCATGCAATTTTTTCAAATCCACTTCGATGAGCGGTCTCACCGTTTCCAACAATTTTTCGAATTCGGCGGCAGCGATTTCATAATTCCGCCGGTGGCTGGTGGTAATACCGGAGGTCGAATGTACCTGGATATTTACGCGTCTAAACAGGGAGGGAGAAGTGGGTTCGCTGCGTCTCCCGACGGTCCAATCACCAAGTAATTTTATCTGCGCGGCCGATAATTGCCGTTCCAGCGGCCGTATTTCGTCCCATAACGCGGCGTCTGCTGCGGGCGTATCCAGCAGGGCTTTCTTCATGTAGCCCAAATTCCGGAGGGCTTCGCCGATCGCTCGCCGTGTTCCTATCATAACCCGCTGCAATTCACCGGCTCTCTTCCGGAAGGCCAGCGCCTCTTTCCTGTCTTTAGCAGGTAGGCTTTGCAGGCCTAAAGATTCCACCACAAAGGCGCGGCTAAGGCCTAAAGGCATTAGTTTGCCGTCCACCTGTTTGGCGATACTGACGGTAAAGCTCCCGGGTACCACCAGGGGTCCCTGGGGCGGATCGTACCAGGGTTCCACATCTACCGGAGGTTGAATTTGTGTGGGGGTTACCGGCGCATAGCGCAGATCCCAGGCCACCCGGTGGATACCCTTAGACACGGGGCCGCTAAGACGCCTTACTACCTGTCCGCTTTCATCCCTTACCGTCAGAATAACCGCAGGTTCCGATTCACGGTCTTCCTTACGCAAGAGGTCCCAGCCGGGGAAAGAAACCGGTTTGTCTTGTTTTTCCAACTTTTTTTCTTCATCCCGGCGGGCCTGTTTCCGGATTTTCAATGAATCCCGTAAATAGTAAGTAAAAACAGCTCCCTTTGGCGGATTGGGCGCAATATAAAAATCATCGCCCTGGAAACCTTTTCCCTTTAATGAAAAGGGCCGCCGGTCAACGAACAGCAGCGCCTTTTTAACCGGGAACAGCAGGGTTTCCTGTTCTAATGACTGCGGTGTGATATGGCGCAGTGGGGTATAATCATCTAAAATAAAAAATCCCCGCCCAAAGGATGCGCCGATCAGGTCATTTTCCCGGCGCTGGATTTCGATGTCACGAAAAGAAATCGTGGGCACGCCGCCCTTGAGCTTAACCCAGCGGCTGCCGCCATCCAGGGTAAAAAAAATACCGAATTCCGTGCCGATAAACAACAAGCCGGGATTAACATGATCTTGCTCGATAGACCACACGATGTGTCGATGGGGCAGGTCGCCAACCATGGAGGTCCAGGTGCGGCCGCGGTCCGAGCTTTTCATCAAATAAGGTGTTAAATCGCCGGTTTTGTGATTGTCTAAGGCGGCAAAAACCGTGTCCTTCTGGTGCAGCGAGGCTTTGATATCATTGACAAAAAAATACCGGGGCACACCGGGAAGTTTCTCTATTTTACGCCAGTTTTTGCCGCTGTCTTTGCTCACCTGTATCAGGCCGTCATCGCTGCCCACATAGAGCAAACCTTCTTGCAGCGGCGATTCGTTGATGGCAGTCAGGGTGCCGAAATAGGACATGGCGTCATGATCCCATAGGGCATCCGCACTCCAGGTTCTTTCCATAATTGCCTGTTCCAGCCGGAAAATACCGCGCGTGAGGTCCGGGCTGACTGCCGTCCAGGTATCGCCGCGGTCTTCGCTGCGGTACAGCCGCTGGGAACCATAATAGAGCCGGGTCCGGGAATGCGGGCTGATAACCAGGGGCGAATCCCAATTCCAGCGCGGCGGGTCTTCGCCCGGCTCCGGCTGCGGCTGAATATCCAGTGTTTCACCGCTGCACCGGTCGTACCGGATCAGTCCGCCCACCTGCCAGGAGGCATAGATAATATTGGGATTCTCAGGATCGATAGCGCAGGCATACCCGTCGGCCCCGTAGGTAAAAAACCAGTCACTATTCATAATACCGTTAATATTAAGGGTGCGGGAGGGCCCCATCTGGCTGCCGTTATCCTGGGTGCCGCCGTGGATATTATAAAAAGGCCGGGCATTGTCCACGGCCAGCTTGTAAAATTGGGTGACCGGGAGATTGGCGAAATACTTCCAGGTTTTCCCCGCGTCACGGGATTCGTAGACCCCACCGTCGGTCCCGGAGAGCAGGTGGTTGGCATCCTCCAGGTTGAAAGCCAGGGCATGGTTGTCCGAGTGTTTGCGGTATTCCCCTAATTTGCGGAAGGTTTTTCCGCCGTCGTCGGTAACGTGGGTCCACACATCCATTTGATAGACCCGGTCAAAACGGTGAGGATCCGCATAGATTTCCTGGTAATAGTGCGGGCCGGTACCGTTGCTGATATAGCTGTTCCGTTTCTCCCAGCTTTCGCCACGGTTTTCCGAGCGGTAAAAGCCCCTATCTTCAGGGCCGGCTTCGATGGTGGCATAGACCACGTTAGGTTTGATGGAAGATACGGCCAACCCGATTTTCCCCACATGGCTGTCCGGCAGCCCAACTGTCAATTTTTTCCAGTTTTTTCCACCATCTTCGCTTTTGTAGATGCCGGATTCCGGCCCGCCCCCCATAAAGGCAGCCACGCTGCGGCGTCTCTGGTAGGCGGCAGCGTATAGGATACCGGGGTTTCCGGGATCGAAGGCGATATCGGTAACGCCGGTATCTTTACTGATTTCCAGGCACGCTGTCCAATGCCGGCCGCTATCCCTACTTTTGAAAACACCCCGCTCACCGCCCGCCGACCACAAGGGACCTTCTGCCGCCGCGTATAACACCTTGGAGTCGCGCGGGTCCACCAGGATTTTCGCTATATGTTCCGATGTTTTCAGCCCCATATTTTCCCAGGTTTTACCGCCGTTTAGACTTTTGTAAACACCGTCGCCAAAACCCACGTGGCGGCCGCTGACATTCTCACCCGTTCCCACGTAAATAATCTCCGGGTTGTTGGGATCAATGGTGACGCAGCCGATGGAATAGGAAGTCCGGTCATCGAAAACCGGTTGCCAGGTAGTGCCGCCGTTCCGGGTTTTCCACACACCGCCGGAGCCTACGGCCACGTACCAGGTGTGGTGGTTCCGGGGATGGATGGCGATATCGCTGATCCGGCCCGAGGTTAAGGCCGGCCCAAGGTTGCGGAGTTTCAAGCCTGAAAAAGTCGCTGCATCCAATGCCTGATTCTCTGCCCGGTCACGTTTCGCTGCCAGGCCGGACAACTGGCTTACTATCACTAAAAATACAATAAAAACAATTAATATACTTCGTATCATATTTTCCTCCTTTTCAATTAGATAGTCTCCTTTATTTTTTTGTCGTCTTTCGTCTTTAACAGTTTCACTTTAAAATTATAGAATATTCCATATACAATATCAAATGTAGATTGACAGCAATTCTCATTAGTAGTAATTTTAGAGCTTTTCAT
>JAGLQA010000485.1 GCA_023137075.1 Candidatus Aminicenantota bacterium | reverse complement strand
GTGTGTTTATGAAGAGCAGCAGATGAATAAATATAGGAAAAGAATATTCTCTTTCTTTTTACTAATGATCCTATTAACCATATCGATATCAATCAACTGTAATAAAAAAAGGACAAATATAAATAGAAAAAAACAAATAATCCTGATCAGCGTGGATACGCTAAGGGCCGATCATCTAAGTTGTTATGGATATTCCCGGGATACTTCCCCGGCTTTAAGTAGATTAGTTGAAGGAGCGGTTTGCTACACACAAGCCTACCCTAACGGATGTTGGACAATACCCAGCCATGTATCCCTGTTAACCGGTACGCTTCCTTCGAGGCACGGTGTTAACAAGACCTGGCAATCCATTAAACAGAAGCAATATCCCATATTAAATGACTCTATAAAAAGTATTTCCGAAATTTTTAAATATTATAGTTTAAACACCATAAAGTTTGCTGCCTTGCCGGATGAACTGGGCTTCAGCCGAGGGTTTGATATAAATAATCGAGTCGACCCTTTCGCAAACGAGAAAATTTTCAATAAACTGTTGGGGCAACTTGAAGAATATAAAAACAAAGAGTTTTTCCTTTTTATTCATACCTGGCAAGTCCATGCTCCATATTCCAGGAGTTACTTTCTAAAGAAAGAAAAAGCAGATATAGAGAAACGAAAATATATAAACAATTTCAGAGAAATTTTCAAAAAAAAGAAATCGAAAAATATTCCGGCAGATTTTCTGGTTTTTTTAAAGGAAAATAATTTATATAATGTAAAAGATTGTATCGATTTATATGACAGCGGCATCCATTATGTTGACGGATTTATTGGCAGGATTATTGATAAAGCCAGGCAATTAAACATCTACGATGATTTATTTTTTATTGTTGTGAGTGATCATGGTGAACATTTTGCGGAACATTATAGAAAAAAGTTTTACGGTTACCATGGAGTCGATTATTTTGAAGAATTTATCAAAGTCCCTCTCATTATTAAATACCCGGACACGAATAATCCCAAAAAGGTAAGCGAACCCGTGTCTCTTGTTGATGTATTACCTACAATTTTAGATTATTACAATATGGAAATCCCTGATTTCGTTCAGGGCGATTCTCTTCTTATGCCTTATCTCAAAAGAACAAGGAAATACATTGTTTCCGAAGCTATCGCAGAAGACAAAGTGGAAAAGAAAATGATCCGGGTGGGTGATTTGAAATATATCATAACCATGCGGAATCCATCTAAACCGGAAAGAGTAAACTGGGATTCTATCGTCAGGAGAAGACTTTATGATCTACGGAACGATCCTTTAGAAAAAAACAACCTTTATAGAGATTTGAAATTCAGACAGATCTGTATTGACTTCGAAAAAATCCTGATTAATGTCGTCACGAATTCAGCTAAAATTGATTTTTCGATAAATAAAACAAAGATTAGCGAAAGGACAATTAAAGATTTGGAGTCATTGGGATATCTTTAATTGGGCCCGTTTTTGAGTTTTTGAGTAGTGTCTTGAAAAACGTTTATAATTTGTGGCCACAAAAACATCATTCCCGGCGGCATGGGTTTTATCCAGAAACCTTTCGATTTGGAACGGTTGTCCCGGAAACTAAAGGAAATCTTAGAAAAGAAATAATATCAGATCGCATTTTTAATGAAGAGGTAGGGGTTCAAAATCTTGACCCCCTACACTGTACGGCAGAATCCCCCTCTTTTGCCGCCGGCCTATTATTTTACTTTGGGGCCGCAGAGGAAACGGCCATTTGAGAATACGATGTCCTTGGCAAAATCTTTAAGGGACATCACCGGGAAAAAATTCTCACTTTTCCCATCCCACTCAAGTTTGCCGTTACTGCCGCCGCTGGCCAGCCAATATTTCCCGGGATCTTCCGCGTTAACTTGATAGAACAGTTCGTTTCCCCAACCGTCTGTTACGGGCATCTCCTTGATATAACGGGGTACTAAAATCTTTTGCAGCTCTTTTATTGAGCTCGCTTTCGGGGCAATTTTGGGCTCGCCCATATAACCGGCAATGGCTTTCCCGATTCCCACCAAATCGCCCATGGTGCTTTTCTGCTTTTGCTTATTTTCCCTGATGAGAACTTTGTCATCTTTGGCCGTTTGTTCCGGCTGCTCGCTGCCGATACTTGCCAGGGGGAACAACATGACCATGATTAACATCATAATCATTAATGTTTTTTTCATTTTTTTAACTCCTTTTGTTTAATTATTTTTTTCGACACTTATCGTGTCATATTTACAAAATTAATTCTAGGCACTTGCCTCCGGCGAACACCCACCTTTTTGTAAAAAGGTGGGGCCAAAAGCTTTTGCAAAAGGGCCTTACAAGATCAGGCTGCCGTGATTAAATCAAATAGATCTTTGTAAAACAGGAGCAGCAAGACAGCCTGGATAAGAATAACCGGCAGCGCAATATAAAGATAGGGTTTTACGTGGTGTGCCGGCGGTCTTAAGTCGAGCCTTTTAAAGGCCAGGAAAAACGAAATGCCTAAGGGAATAACAATCAAAAGTCCCGGCAGGACGTACACGGCATTCCGGAAAATATTATACCTGTAATCACTGATTTGATCATAATAACTGTAATACAGAATATGTTCAAAGACATTGATTGAAAAACGAAGCGACATGTCGTATATAACCAGTAGAATATACATCCCGGTAAAACCGACCGCCAGGTTTCGAAAAGCTAGACTCAAAAATAGGGCAAATAGGAAAAATACAATCATGGTCCACAGGACGTTATAATTCCTAACAAACAAATCCACGTTCTCGGTACCGAATAAGAACACGAATATAAATAATAACAGGGATAACAATAAAATCCGGGGGAAAATTTTGCATAGGAGTATCTTAGACCGGGAAAGAGGCAGGGAGAACAGGTATTCGTAACTCCTATCTTTTTCTTCCCGGCGAAACAGCGTTAAACCGGAATATACAGCGAATATTATAAGCGTCAAGATTAATACCAACTGGATCAATTCCTGTAATCCGAGGTTCACATGGAAAAAGAACACATCCATGAGAAAAATAACCGGGATCGAAAGCAGCAGCAGAGAACACTCAAGTAAAACTCTTAACGAATCATGGAATTCTTTTTTAAGCATGGTTTCCTCCTTACAGGTTCATTTTTCCCGGCTGCCGAATTTTTTGAGAAGTTCGACCATTTCCGGATTTTTGTGATGCGCAGCCACCTCCATGGGCGTCCTTTCGTCTTTATAAAATTTTTTCCGGCTGGTCACGGGAACCAGTAATTTACCCACAACGCCGCGCAGCATATCAACCCGCCTGCTTCTACTTTTTTTATGGACCACCGCTCCCTTCTCAAGTAAAATCTTCGCGATATCGAGCCGGTCGCGAATAACGGCCTGAAACAGCGGGGTCCAACCCAACCGGTCACCCACATCGATCAATTGCGGGAACGTCGCTGCGAGACGTTCTACTTTTTTCACATCTCCCTGTTTTACGGCCCGGTGCAGCGGAAGCAGGAATCCCACCACTTGCGGGCAGCCCCGCCTGATGCCTATATCGGCCGGCGTCTCCCCTTTTGTATTTTCCATGTCTACCCGGGCACCATTCTCCAGCAATAACATGGCCGCTTGTAGGCTGCCGCGTCTAAGAGCTAAGTGAAGCGGGGTATCGCCGCGGGTGTTGACTGCATTCATATCAAGCCCCTTTGAAATCAATATTTCCACAACCTCTTTCAAATCCTGGTATGCCGCCCTGTGCAGCAGCGTTTCACTACCGGACTTCTCAGTGAAGTCCGCGCCTTTGGAGATCAAGAGGCGAACAATTTCCGTTTTCTTCCAGTATACAGCCACCTCTAAAGGCGTATCGCCTAAACTTCCTACTACATTTACATCCGCCTTTTCCTTCAGCAGCAGTTCGGCTATCTCCTTTAATCCGCCTGCCACTACCCGGTGCAGCGGCATATCGCCTTTTTTTTCCTTGATGTTTACCCGGGCGCTTTGTTTTATCAATAATTCCACCACCTGTTTATGACCCATCTGCGCCGCGCAAAAAATGGGCGTTTCCCCAAGCCTGTTTTGTGCGTTCACCTGGGCTCCCCTGGCGATCAAAAAAGCGGCGGTATCTCTATGGCCGGCCAAACAGGCATACCACAGCGGCGTGTTGGCAAAAGGACTGCGGTCTTTTTGTTCTACTTCTGCTCCCTGCGAAATGAGAAATTCCACGATTTTTTTGTACCCCCTTACGGCAGCAGCGTGGAGCGGCAGCCTGCCGGTACCGTCGGTGTGAGTAAGCAGTCCCGGGTTTTCTTTTAGAAAGAGCCTGACCCTGTCGAGGCTGCCTTTCTCTATGGCGGTAAAGATATTTCCACCGGTACAGCCGGTGATAAAGAGGAGAAACAGAAGGGAAGCAGGGATCCACCTTTTCAGGCCGGATGTCGATATTTTTGATAGATTCGTTTTCATTTTATACCTGTTTTTTCATTTCTTAGTAGGTTTTCACCCAATAAAAATAACTCTTAAAAAAAGCAACCACAAACACGATAAGCACCAGAACCGGCGGGAGTACGATCCGGATATAGGGTTTTACCTGCATCTCAAGGGGTTTAACATCCATGTTTCCAAAACATATCCGGAAGGCTGTTCCTAAGGGTACCAGGAGGAGCAGCCCGGGCAGCAGCAGGGATAAGAGAAAACCGGCCCCGTTTTCTGCCGCACATTTTTCGATGGCAAGATAATTGATTATCATGGATGAATAATAAAACAACAGGTTAACCGTCAAAATCCCCAAAAGGCCTAATATGACCGAGTTGACTGCCAACCCGATAAACATGGCGCTAAGGAACAGGAATAACAACCCGAAACAGTCTGCCGGGATATCGGCAAAAGCCCGGAAGAAAACCCCCGTTATAAACAGAACCGACAAAACAAGCAGGCGGGGCAGCAGCTTATTCAGGATAATCTTAAAACGCGGCAGGGGCAGGGAAAAAAGATATTCAAAGGCCTTCTCCTTTCTCTCGAACAAAAAAAGACCGGCACCGGCATAGGCGGCAAAAAAGACAACAATGATGGTGAATAACCGCCTGAAAACAAGGGAAAATCCCACCCCGGAATAACCGAATCCCCGGTACAGAATGGGCAGTGCTATAAGAAAAAACAGGCTGTGACCTAGAATTTTCATGGTATCGCGCAGCTCTTTCTTAAACATATTCCCCACCTATAAAAGCGCTGACCACTG
>JAGLQA010000484.1 GCA_023137075.1 Candidatus Aminicenantota bacterium | reverse complement strand
ACCACTTTATCGAAACCTTTGATTCCCCCGTGGAGGTGGTGGCTGCCATTGTTGGTGGCCAGGGTGTATTTCCTGCCATCTAAGGTGAATGTGCCCTTTGCAATACGGTTGCCGTAACGGCCCACGACAGCGCCGAAGTACGGGTGTTCTGCCGTGTAGCTCTCCAGGGTATCGAAGCCCAATACCACATCCGCGATTTCGCCCTTTTTATCAGTCACAAGAATGGACGTGACAACAGCGCCGTAGTTTGTTATTTTAACCACCATATTATTGCGGTTGGTCAGGGTGTAAAGATCGACTTTTTCGCCATCTGTTGTTTCGCCAAAAAATTCTTTTTTTATGCTCATAGTTTTTTTCTCCACCACACCCGGTTTTTTATCATTGCCGCACATGCACAGAAAGATGCACAGTGGAACAATAACCAGGATCGGTTTTAATTTGTATTCCCTGCTTTTACGAATCATATTACCTCCAGGCCCTTATTATACCAGAATCCCACCTTTGAATATAACTCTTCTTCCTTCTGTTCTGATATATAACAGAGGGCAGAAAGGGGCTATGGCAAATCCCTTGTTAGATATTAAAACATATACGGAACTTCCGCAACAAAGTCATAAAGTCATGCACCGTGCACATTTCATAGCCAAGAACCTGGCCAACGGCTGGAGATCTCTTTTATCTTTTTAATAGAACCAGGATCCGATTCGCTTTACAACCGAGATGCTTGACTATTGCAGCATGTCTTTTGCGGTCTTGACCGCCGCATAAGCATCTCATACCGGGAAACCATTTTTTTTAACCGCCGTTTCAATGATAATACGCTTAACCTGCCTGGGCTCTAAAAATAATAAAATTAATTATTTACATTTCTCCATTAAATCCTTAGCCATGAATTATCAATGCCTCCTGAGTGACATATATTTATAGGGTTCATACCGGGAAAATAAATAATTAACAAAGCATTTACAATAAAGTCATAAACTCATGCACCGGGCACATTTCCGGCACATTTCCTAAAAATGGAGAATACTGAAAATGAAGACTGCTGATAACAAAGGGTCTTCGAAATCGAGTTTTGCTCAAAAAAGACTTTTTACGGGGTCATCATATATAGTAAAAAAATAATAACTTGTTAACATATCAGCGAATTTTTCCTTGATATTTTATTTTTTTTATGTTCAAATACGGTATGATACATAACAATATAAAAAGAAGTTATACCTAAAATAAATAAAAAAGAAAAATCCTTTTAATGCTTGCATTATGTAAATGAGAGTGATATGCCAGAAAACAAATTTGATGAAAAAGTAAAATATATTGAGTTGCATCCGACAAACAATTGCATCTTTAAATGTCCATGGTGTACATACTTACAGTTTCGAGAACGCGAGAGAGAGACGCTTGATATTAATATTATCAATAAAGTAATAGATTTGGAACCCAAGTTCCTCTTGTTTTGCGGTGGTGGAGATCCTTCAAGTTATTCAACACATTTGAATGGCAAGCGATTTGGTCTAGCGGAACTAATTAGCCATATTATTTCAATTTTACCTGAGGTAAAAATTCAAATCGGAACGCATGCCGGTTTCCCAAAACGAGATGCCAATCTTTTAAATTGCCTTGTTAATGCGGACCATGTAGGTATTTCACTTGATGCAGCCTACGAGGCATCCCGTGGACCATCCCCAGGGCACAATAATTGGGATACTGAAGCATTTAAGAGAACTCTTCAAAATATTTCTCAAATTGTTGTAGCGCGCACTGAGAAAAAAACGAGTACATACATATGTTCAACATTCACTAAAGAGAATTGGGTAAATCTTTTTAGAATTGCGCAGGCTTTATTTGAAAAATTAAAATCTGAGACAGAGGACCCAAGCAACCTCAAAGTAAAATTTGGCTGTACTTCTGTCGCTGATGATTCCCGATCTTATGATCCATACTATCCTTCGAGGCTTGGTGACTCAGAAAAGAACAATTGGGGCTTGTTAAGACGGCTTATAAGAAATTTAAATCTAGATTTCTCTAAATTTATTGGCAAAAAGACTAACCTTTACAAACCAACAAAGGACAAGACAACTGCTTATGGTATTACACATTGTGGCATGGTAGAAAATTATGTCCTTGCTGCTGCGGACGGACACTATTATCCTTGTTGCGTTATGGCGGCAAGACGGAGCTGTAGTCTTGGGAATATAGCAGACTTGGATCCACATACGCTTGCCGAAAAAAGATATCAATTTTACACAAATGGAACTCCACCTTTGTGCGCTGACGGATGCAGGGTAAGGGATCACACTTTGATGGGAGGTAAAGCGTGGGACTAAGGAACGAAACGGGGTCGCGTCTCAACAGGCTGTCCGAGAATTCAAACCAATCATAAAAAATGTTGAAAATTTCCCATTTGATGCCGAAAATAGAGCAAAAAGTGATAAGTTTGTCCCATTTGCGGCCCATATAGAGCGAAATTTCCCATTTCGGAAATCGGGAAATAGTTCTCGGACAACCTGTCAACATTTGACATTTGTTTGTCTTTGGGGATGGAAATGCGTAATGTCAAATGTTGAGACGCGACCCCGTTTTTTCCGTTTTTTCTTGTTAGGCGGTTGATCTGGGTTTAAGAACCATGTGGCGGATTTAGGGCATTGATGGTATAATAGACTAATATATAGGTAATTAAAAAATGGAACCGGAAGAAAAAAAAACCATACGCCCGGCCGCTGAAGAGCAGGCAGCGGCTGTCACTGCCAAAAAAGAGAATACCCTCAAAGACATATTCAAATTTATCGCGCCTTACTGGAAAAAAGGCATTTTACCTATGTCCTTTCTCTTTGTGTCAACGGTTATATCCTTTGCTTACCCGCTTTTTTCCAAGTGGGCCGTGGATGACGTGGTAATCAAAAAAAATTACGATAAATTGCTGCTCCTGACCATCTCCTTCCTGGGATTGATCCTCTTGCAGAGGCTGTTTTCCTACCTGAATGAAATCACTTTTTTTAAATTCCAGAAGGAGAGCATCCTGGACATCCAGGTGAACCTGCTTAAAAAAGTATTCTACTATCCCATGGAATTCTTCGACAAAAACCATTCGGGCTATCTTATGGGCCGAATCCGGGGGGATGTGGCCGGGCTGAGTTACATTTTCTCCGCCGGCCTGGTTATGGCTATCATGGATTTTGTGAAATTCTTCGGGGTGTTCATTATATTGTTGACCCTCAATGTTAAATTGACTCTCATTTCCATCTGCATCCTCCCCTTTCTAATATTTAAAATTTTGAGTTCAAAGCCGCATATAAAAGAAGTAAATGAAAAAATACTGGAAGAGAATGCACGGTTAGAAAAGGAATTGTCCGACACCTTACAGGGTATCGAAGTCTTAAAAAGTTTCTCTAAGGAAGATGAAGGTATAAAACGAACCGAAGTCGGACTAATGGGATTTCAACAAATCGAAGTCAGGAGAAACCTGGTCCTGGCTAAGTACAACAATGTCGTGAGTCTCATCGTCCATATCGGCGAGGTGTTATTACTCTTTTTCGGTATCAGGGAAGTAATTTTAGGGAACCTGACCTTAGGGGGGTATATGGCCTTCTCGGCATATTTAGTGTCCGTATATGCACCCATAAGAAACATGGGTTCCCTGAGTATATTTTTTGACTTCGCCAAACGGAGCTACGGCCGGGTAAAAGAATTACTGGATATTCTTCCCGAGGACAGCGGCAGCACCCGGATAGACAGGATAGATAAAATCGAAGCCAAAAACCTGGGTTTCTATTACAACAGCGGGGACGGTGTTATTAAAAACCTGGATTTCACCATCAATAGGGGTGAAAAAGTGTTGATCGAGGGAGAATCGGGCAGTGGGAAATCGACGCTGATCAAACTGCTTCTCGGCCTGTATCGCCCCACACAGGGAGAAATAGAATACAACGGCACCGCCTTGCAGGAGATCGATCTTAAAAAATTAAGAGAACAGGTGGGCTATATATCCCAGAATGTTTTCCTGTTTAATAAAACAATTAAGGATAACATTGTCCTGGGAAACCGGGATATTAGCGACATGGAATTACACAAACTGCTGAAAGAGTGCAGCCTGCATAAACGGGTAACGGATTTTGAAAATGGCCTTTACCAGGAGATTTCGGAAAAAGGGGCCAACTTTTCCGGTGGGGAAAGACAGCGCATTGCGTTGGTCAGAGCCCTGGTGAAAAACCCGGAGGTGATTATCCTGGATGAAGGAACGTCGAGCCTTGACAGGGAAACGGAAGAAGAGTTATTAAAAAAAATAGAGGAAAAATTCGGTGACAAAATCATCATACGTGTAACCCACCGCCAGGTAGAAGGGAAAGGCTGGAAAAAAATTTTCGTCTGATGTACTACTAATCCCGGGTTTCTTGAGGAACCAGCAGCAGTGTTTCGCTGTCACCGGAAAAATGTTCCATCTTGCGGTATTTAAGATTAACGTACAGACCGACCTGGTCATCGTAATGGGGACTCATAAAATGACCGCTCTGGCCAGAGGAATTAACCAGCAGGGAGTTCGCGAAATCCGAAAAATCGATAATCATCCTGAAGGTGGCAAGATGGCTGACCCTGAAGTCACCCTTCCCCCGGAAACCGGCAGTCAGGATACACCCCGTACCGCCGGGCATAGGATAAGGCCCCCGGTTCAATAAAACCTTTAACAAAGGGACGGCGCCTAAGGGGTGCGAGTAGGTCAAGGTGTGCAGCTTCCGCCACGTCAAATCCTCCTTTTTCGATCTTTCGGCATACTCCTTATAGGTGTCAATCAGGCTCCGGCGGACGATTTCCCGGAAGTCCTCTTTCCCGGCAGTGGTCCGGTCATCTACCCAGGAAGCGAAATCCTCTTCGTTCATATTTCCCTGGGGATAATCCATTACCCGGTACGTCCAGGAAGTGGAGATTAGGTTCCGGTTATTGGGAGATCCCATATCGTCCTTAAAAATATTCAAAGCCAGGTGGGATCTGAACCGGTAGAAAAGGAAGGGTGAGATACCGGAATCCGATTTAAAATCCCATTTTCTTAGTTGATCGTGCACAAAGGCCGCTCCCTGCGACGCGAACTTAAAATCCCGTATCCTGTTTACCAGGAATTGCGCGCTCTTAAGCAGGGAGTCCGTCTGCATGGTTTCGATATCGGCCATCGCTATCTTGTCTTTTGCTTCGATAAGCTCAGCAATACGGTCTGCCCGGAAAGAGGGGGCCTGGCTCCGGACAAACAGGGGCAGGCAGCCTTCGGGCAGCACCGGGTTATTGGCAGTGGCAATATAACCTTTTTCCGGGTTAAACAGGAAGGGTTTTTCCGCTTCGGGAACAAAACCGTCCCAGGTATCGGCATCTTTCACGGCAACCTGGGGCAGTTCGCCGCTTCCTTTTCTACGTCTGGGAATGCTCCCGGTGGGATAATAGCCGATATTGCCTTCCCGGTCGGCAAACACAACATTCTGCGCGGGAGAAGAGAATTTTCGTAAGCCCGCGGTAAATTCCGCGACATTTTTCGCGAAATTCATTTGATAGAAGGCATTAATAATAGTGGAGGGATATTCCCCGATAGAGTGCCGGGCCAATATTTCACCATCTTCTTCCTGCACCGGCCCTAAATGGGAAATTTTCACCCCCAGGATATCATCCTCTTTGTCTTTTACTTTGATCCTTTTTTCGATAATGTCAAAATTCCGCCACTCGCCTTCCCATTCATATTGGTTCTTATTCTCAGGGTTGAGCTTCAAGATAAAATAATCTATGACATCGGTGCCCACATTGGTTAACCCCCAACCTAAATATTTATTTCTGCCGATGATGATAAGCGGAACCCCGGGCAGGGTATTGCCTGACATTTCAAAATCCCCGGCTTTACCGTAAACCTGGTAAAAATAGGAGGGGAAAATATTGGAGAGGTGGGGATCGTTTGCCAGCAGGGGCAACCCTGAGACGGTTTTTTCACCGGAGATAACCCAGTTGTTGCTGCCGATACTATTTTCCCTTAAGCTAATTTCATTAAACAGCAACTGCCGCAGGACTGGATTTTGGAAGGAGTTAAAAACCACCCTGCCGGCAGTGTCGCTGCGTAACCGGCCGCCCCCGGAATTTCTTTTGTATTCTTCTTCGTTTACAATGGTAGAACCCCAGGTGCCATATATCAAGGTTTTTGCTTTTTCTTTCCCCAACGCCTGCACCAATCTCAGGTTATATAGTTCCGAGCCGGAAGCAGACAGGATAATTTCCATGCGTTTGAAAATACTCAATATGTCTTTCGGCTGCCACTCACCGGGTTGGTAACCCAGCAGCAGGAATTCAGGAGGCAGTGTTTGCTGACGGATGAAATAATTGACACCCCGGCAGTAATTTTGCATCAGCTTATTTATCTCCGGGTCTATCCGGGTTAGTGATTTTTCGATAGATTCTTCGATCAACAGGCCCTTATGATACCGGTCCGTTTCGAGGGCCCGTTGGCCGAATATTTCCGCCAACCTACCGGTAGACAGCCGCCGCATCAGGTCCATCTGGAAGAGTCGATCCTGGGCATGGACCAAACCGACGGCAAAAAAGAGATCTTCGATATGTTTTGTATCTATAAAGGGGACGCCCCAGTTGTTCCGGGTTATCCTCACCTTTTCGCCGATGCCCTGGACCCTAAAACTGCCTTCGGTTTCAGGCAAAGTATGTCTCAGGTACAGGTAGGCGCCCGAAAGAATCAAAACCAAAATAATAAACGAAATAATAAGTATTTTTTTTAATTTTCCCGGTTTCCGGGACCGGGTTTGTTTTTCCATATATCATGATAACTTCTTTTTAGAATGATGTCAATATTGAAAAATTTCGCTATCTATGATATAGTCGTTTTTCAAGGTACTGCTCAAAAAATGGCATAAAATATAAAAAAAACCAGGAGGAATAATGGAGTGTAAAAAAAGCACGAATCTTGACAGGTGTAATTGCACCTATGAACCCTGTTCTAGAAAAGGGATATGCTGCGAATGCGTTGCTTACCACCGGGCAATGAATGAACTGCCGGCCTGCTTTTTCTCCGCGGCTGCAGAACGAACCTATGACCGCTCTTTCCGGAAATTTATCAGCGAAAACAGTTAAAATAACCCGGGATAAAGGCGAAGAGATATCTCAAAAGTTTTTTAAACCGGTATTCCGGTTTTTTCGATTTGCATGTTTTTTCCATCCGGTTTATAATGTGATGTCAAATTGAAATAGTGAATCCCGGATGCATGATCAAGAGATCAAAGAAAAAACTTCAGAACATTGCAATCGTCGCCAGTGCTCATAAAGTCGGCAGCACCTGGATTATAAATATATTAAAAAATACCGGTGTGTATGAATATTCGATAGTACCTGAAAAATTCAGGACCAACATCCATAATCCCCGTCTTTTAAAACTCAACCACCCGGATATCGACGAGTTTATACACCAGGTATATCCCGGAAGGCTTTTTAAAAGCCACTCTCTTCCACCGACGAAAAGGATCAGCGACAAAGCAAAAGTAATCAATATCTACCGCGATCCCAGGGATGTCATTATTTCAAACATTTTTTACCTGGCCGGTCTTGAGCGGGGAAAAGGGGGCTGGCCGGAGATAAAGGAAATGAATCTAAAAAAACGGATGAAATATTATATGGCACGAACTCACGACGACAAACTCCTTGAAAACTGGCATGGCTATCCGGACGCTTATCATATCAGCTATGAGGACATGCTTAAAGACCCTTTCAAAGTTATGAAGGGAGTACTTAACTATTTGAATCCGGGTTATAATAAACGAAAATTGAAAAAAACAGTAAAATCACAAAATTTCGAGAAGGTCAGTAAAGGCCGTAAAAGAGGCGTAGAAGACAGCACCTCTTTTTTCCGCAAAGGGGTAGTGGGAGATTGGCAAAATCACTTCAGCGACGAAATAATCGAGTTTTTTGTCAATCATGAAAAGGGTAAATGGAACAAACTACTGGTCAAATTGGGATATGAGACGAACAACGAATGGCATTCACGATATAAAGGCTAATCGTTTTTCAAGGCAATGCGCGAAAAACGGCACACCTAACGGTGGGGAAAAATATGTCAAACATGTTAGTCATTACCGCCATGTAATGGCTTAATTGAGATAGCGATGACTACGATACAGGCAGGACAACCGGCGGTTGACAGGGATTGGTTCTCTAACTTCACCTCGAATACTGTTTGTCATTTTTTTCTCATTTTCTTCGTTGAATTAATCGCTTACAACAATTTTTTTTCCGGCTTTTTTTTATCGGACGATTTTAATCTTCTAACCGGGACATCAAAATGGTTGACCCCGGCGGTGGAATTTTTCCGCCCTGTTCCCCACTTAATTATCCATTCGTTTCATAAATTATTCGGTATGAATGTATTCCCCTATCATTTACTCTCTTTCCTTATCCACTATTTGAACGCAATCCTGGTTTATCTTTTGCTTAAAAAACTCGCCGCCGGCAATTATTTTGCCCTGACCGGTGGCGTCCTGTTTGCCGCTAATTTTTTAATATCCGAGGCCGTATTCTGGATTTCGGCAATCACCTCCCTGTTGGTAACGCTCTTTTATTTGCTGACCCTGTACTTCTTCATCAACTACCTGGCGAAGCTGAATAAAAAATACTGTGTGCCGGCGGTGATTTGTATGATATTCGCCTTGTTAACGAAAGAAAATGCCGTTACGCTTCCCGTTGTGCTGTTTTTCGCTGCTTTTTATATCGAAAACGGGCAGGTGGAAAAAAACCGGCTTCTCTTCTCCCTTAAACGCGTGCTGCCCTTTCTTTTCGTCACCTTTGCATTTTTGCTCGTTAAAGCGGGTTCATTGACCGCGGCTGTGAGCGAGAATACGCTGTCCTTAGGCTATCACAATTTACGAAACGCCAGGCACCTGGTATTATCATTATTTACATTTAATCCCTTTTATGATCTCCCTTTCATATATATTGATGTGAAAATCCTGAATCTTTTCCCCGGCCTGGCCCTACCCGCCCCGGCATTACCCATAAATATAAAATTTGTTGCTTCTTTGATTATCGGTACGATTATCCTCATCTTTTCCATTTATATTTTTTTTAAGGGCAATAAGAGAATGAAAGCCGCTTTCCTGGCGTTTTTTATTTCCATGGGCCCCTTTATATTTGTCTCATCCCATCATCTTCGCTTCGGGGGGCATTTCCTCTACCCGCTCAGGTTGTATTATTTACCCGCGGCATTTTTTTTCATCTTTTTCGCACTTCTTTTACAGGGTGGATATTCCCGGCTCAAAAAAAGAGTGAAATCCCGGCGGCCGGTTATCCTGTTAGTGGTATTGCTTATCGGTGTTTTAACCCTCTCCGACCTGCTCAAAGTAAATAAGAGAAGCAGGGATTGGCTGATTGCGGGAAATATCACCCGCTCGGTAATCAACGGGTTGGCTGATTTTATACCTTCCGGCCCGGAAGAGAGGAAAATGGTTCTTTTTAATCTTCCCGACAGTTATAAAGGGGTATATATCTTACGGAACGGCCTGCGGTCGGCGCTTACTTCAGCTTATCCTGATTCCAGGGTAACGATAGAGATTGTCAAAATACCGCCCGAAGATTATGAATTCCCCACAGGTTCGTCTTATAAAAAAAACCTGGTATTTATAAATTGCGCGGAAGCCGAATTGACCCCTATCCGACCCGAAGAATTCAAAAAAATACCCTGAAAAAGAGCATTTCCTTCGGTCTTACTACATATAGCCTTCTTCATCGTATTCGCGGTGTTCTAAGTTGCCGAACTTGGTGTACTTGGCCATAAAGGCCAGAACGACCTTACCGGTGGGCCCGTTCCTCTGTTTGGCAACAAACAAATCCGCCTCTCCCTTTTTCTCCGTATCCTGGTTCACCTGCTCTTCCCGGTGCAGAAACATGACTACATCGGCATCCTGTTCAAT
>JAGLQA010000483.1 GCA_023137075.1 Candidatus Aminicenantota bacterium | reverse complement strand
TCGGAGAGTTGATACCTGGGGCCGCCTTCTTTCGTGCCGCCCCGGTGTTCCGGGGCCCGGTTCAATTGGGCCATGGCAACGACGGGAATCTGCATCTCTTTGGCTAACTCTTTTAAGGACGCGGATATGATGGCCACTTCCTGGGCCCGAGAATCACTCCTGCGCAGGTTCTCACCGGTTACTTTCATTAACTGGAGATAATCGACGAACACAATATCCAGGCCTCTCTCTCTTTTTAACCGCCTGGCCCTGGTTTTCATTTCGATAATGGAGAGGGTTGCCGAGTCATCGATATGAAGTTTCGCGTTCTTCAGGTTTTCGGCAGCCAGGCGGATATTATTCCACTCTTGCTGATTTAGATGCGGTTTGCCTGTTCGCAGGGCGCTCATGCTGACATTTGCTTCGGTTGCCAGCAATCGCATCATGATCTGCTGCCTGGCCATCTCGATCGAAAAAAACCCTACCGATTTGCCGAATTTTACCGCCATCTTAGCTGCCATGTTCAGGCCTAAGGCCGTTTTTCCCATCGATGGCCGGGCAGCGATGACGATAAAATCGCTTTTCTGAAATCCCCCGGTTAAATTATCCAATTCATAAAATTCTGTCTTTATGCCGCCGCTGTCGCCATGTTTCTGGATATTCTCGATGAGTTCGATGGTTTCCGGGACGATTTTCCGGGAGGGGTGGAAGCCGCGCTGTATTTCGGCGTCCGCAATCCCGATCAGGTCTTCCTGGAGTTTGGTTAAGATGTCTTTCGTATCGGCTTTGGGTTCAACCCCTTCGCGAATCACCCCCATAGAGGTGAGAATTAATCTTCGTAAAGCCGCCCTTTCCCTGACGATATTGACATATTCCTCTATATTGATGTTGGCCGGGATACCGTCTAACAAGGAATTCAAATAATCGTAGCCACCGACGAATTTCAGTTCATTCTCTTTTTCGAGCTGGCCGGCAACGGTAATTGTGTCGGCGGCTTTTCCTTCGTCGATGAGTTTACATACGGCGCCGGCAATTTTTTTGTGCGAATCCCGGTAAAAATCATCGGAATTTATGGCTGAAAATACTTCGTTGGCGTACCCGTTGTCGATTAGCATCGCGCCCAGGATTGCCCGTTCAGCCAACCCGTCGTGGGGTAATGCTTTGCTTAACTCAGGGGTTATATTCACTGCTGTTCGCTTTCGCTTTCACTTTCACTTTCACTTTCGATTTCTTCTTCTCCTTCTTTTACAACTTCAATTTTGAACTCAGCCTCAATATCCTCGAACAGTTTGACTTTACAGGAGTAGCTGCCAAGCCGTTTGATCGGTTCCTCAAGATGGAGTTTCCTCCTCTCTATCGTGACACCCATCTCCTCAAGCATTTTTTCGATTTCCGAGGTGGTAACGGAACCGAAAAGCGTATCCTTTTCACCCGCTTTTTTCTCAATAGTAAGTGTGATCTCTTCGATTTTCTGTTTCTGCTCCAGGGCGGATAACTTCTCAATTTCCAATTTCTTTTGCACTTTCTTCTTTTTCACTTCCAACAGGTCCAGGTTATGTTTGGTGGGCTTCAGAGCTAATTCCCGGGGGAATAAGTAATTTCTGGCATACCCGGGTTTTACCTCGACGATATCACCCAGCTTACCAAGTTTTTCTATATCCGCGTTTAGTATTACCCTCATGTCAACCTCTCTTTGGCTCTATATATTTCAGGAAAGCCATGTGTCTTGCTCTTTTTATTGCTTTTGACAACTGCTTTTGATGGTAATTACAGGTGCCGCTGACTCTTGCCGGTAGAATCTTTCCCGTCTCTAAGGTGAAGTTTTCCAGGGTTTTGAAGTTTTTGTAATCGATCAATTTTATCTTATCTTTACAAAAAACGCAGTACTTTCTTCGTGAAAAATAAAACCTCTTTTGAGGTCTGCCGCCACCGCTTCCGGGCGAATTATTACTACGCATTTCCTACCTCCTCATCCTTTTTTATAGCTTTCGGATTCCTATTTCGCGCAGGCGCCACTCTTTCTTCCGCCGATTCCTTTTTATTAAACCTGTCAATCTTTTGCCATTTTTTGGTTAATCGATTGGCTTTTTTCAATTTATCGTCAAGCCTTAAGATCAGGAACCGTATAACTTTCTCGGTTAATTTTAACCGCCTCTCGATGTCAAAAAAAGCGCTGCCGGGCAGTTCGGCATTTATAAACGTATAAATACCTTCCTTATGCTTTTCTACCGCGTAGGCCAATGGCCTTAGACCCCACTCATCGATATTCTCGATCGTGCCGCCTGTTTTTTTAATGACATCCGCAATAGAATCGACAACTTTTTTTACCTCTTCTTCGGATGATTCGGGATTAATGATAAATCCAATCTCGTACTTTCTTTTCATTTTGCCTCCTTGTGGGTTTTAGCCTTTTTTCTAAAAGGCAAGGAGTATTTCTCCTATTTTTTTGTTTGATCTTCCGTGTCTTTCTTGCCTTCTTTATCACCGGCCTCTTCTACTGCTTCTCCAGC
>JAGLQA010000482.1 GCA_023137075.1 Candidatus Aminicenantota bacterium | reverse complement strand
TTCTTCGATGTCTAACTCTTCGGCTTTTACCGATTGCCCGATGTGCATATCCGTTATATCTAAGACAAAAGCATCCGGAATCTGTGTCACCAGACATTTTATTTTTAATTCCCTGGTAATGAAGTCGAACATGCCATCTTCGACTCTTACGCCAATGGCTTGACCTTCTATCTTGATAGGCACACTGACCGTGACAGGTTTTTCTAAGTCGATCCGCAACAAGTCCACATGAATGATACTATCGGTTAAACAATTATATTGAATGTCATGCAGCATGGCGTCAACATTGATGTCGTCCCGTTGAATTCTTAAAACCGTATTTTCACCTTTCCCGGATTTTAAAATATTTTTCACATCATCTACGATCAGGGAAACCGGTATGGATTCTTTATCGCCGCCATATATAATTGCCGGTATTTTACCTTCACTTCTTAACTTCTTCGCAATTTTTTTTCCAACATTGTCTCTGGTCTCGGCATTAATCATTATTACATTTTCCATTTTTTTCCTCGTTTATATGAATAATTTTGATACTGACGTTTCTTCATGGATACTATTTATGGCATTGGCAAATAATTTGGAAACAGATAAAACCTCGATTTTTTCACATTTCAACTTGTCTTCCGTTAAGGGTATGGTATCGGAGACATATATTTTTTCTAAGGCCGAGTTCTCTATATGATCGATTGCCTTACCGGAAAAAATACCATGAGTACAAACGGCAAAAACTCTATTAGCGCCTTTCTTCTTAATCGCCCCCACCGTCTTCTCCAGGGTACCCGCGGTGTCCACGATATCGTCGACTATAATACAATTTTTATCTTTGACATCTCCGATAATATTGATGAGTTTGGCGACACCGGGTTCGGGCCTCGTTTTGAGGGCAATGGCCAGGTCCGCGTGAATCTTCTGGGAAAAAATCCGGGCTCTTTCTACTCCACCGGCGTCGGGTGATACAACGACCAGGTTATCTAAATTCATGGTTTCGAAGTGTGAAACAAATATGGGGAGCGCCATCAGGTTATCCACCGGCATGTCGAAAAATCCCTGGATCTGGTTCGCATGAAGGTCGATGGTTAGCAATCTTGTAAAACCGGCGGTTTCCATCAGATCCGCCAGGAGTTTCGCGGAAATCGGCACCCTGGGCCTATCTTTCCTGTCCTGCCTGCTATACGCATAGTAGGGTATCACCGCTGTGATTCTCCAGGCCGAAGCCCGTTTAAAGGCATCCGCCATTAAAAGGGATTCCATGATATGAAAATTGGTGTCCTGGGTAAAAGACTGCACGACAAAAACGTCGGCGCCCCGGACATTTTCATGACTCTGAAACCTGATTTCACCATCGGAAAAGACGCCTAACTTAGCCGTGCCCAACTTTTTGTCCAGGTGTTCCACAATCTTTTCCGCGAGCGTTGCATTCGATGAACCTGAAAAAATAAGATATTTGTTTTCACACATTGTATTGTATGGTTATCTGGGGCGGCAGGATTCGAACCTACGAATATCGGCTCCAAAAACCGATGCCTTACCGCTTGGCGACGCCCCAATACTATTTAAATAATTTTGTCTGCCGATTGTCTTCACCGCAAGGGTTGTACAAGAGGGGAAAAGTCTTTTCAGCCTGCCGGTATCCCGCTCTTTCAGCATACAGTAGACGGCGGCGCCGCTTCCGCTCATCAAAGCAAAATCACAACCTATACGGTGTATCATTTTTTTTTTAATTAATCTCACTTCCGGGAATAATTTAAATGTTATTTTTTCCAGGTTATTCTCCAATATGGAAAAATCTCCGGATTTCATAAAGGTATCTATTTTACTTTTAAATGGCCGTCTTGTCAAGTTTAGTTTTGAAAAAATTACTCCTGTCGATACGTTGACGCCGGGAACAACGATCCCAATAAGGGTTTCAGCGAAGTCATCGAGCAGTGTCATCTTTTCGCCGATGCCTTCCGCAAGCACGGTGCCGCCAACCAGGAAAAAGGGAACATCCGCCCCTATTTCAGCGGCGATTGCGATCAACTCTTCCGTTTTGATTTCCTTTTTGAAGTACTCATTCAGGAATAAAAGAATAACCGCCGCATTGCTGCTGCCTCCGCCCAAACCGGATCCCGGGGGTATTTTTTTTTTTACAAATACATCGAAGCCACGGCTCAGGGAATTTTTTTTAAAAAAAGCGGTAAAGGCCCGGGAAATGGTATTCCGCTCATCCCAGGGCAGGGAATCGTTATCGCCGGATAGGGTTACCTGGCCGGTGCTGTTCTCCCTGATCTCAATGGTATCGAAAAGGCCGACGGTTTGAAAAATGGTTTTAAGGTTATGATACCCGTCTTCTCTCCGGCCCACCACCTCCAACCCGAGGTTGATCTTGGCAAAGGATTTCAAGGTTACCATTTAATAGATCATCTGGCGCAGCCAGGGATTGGCTATTTTCTCAAGGCCGATAGTAGAGGAGGGTTTCGGGCCGTAGTCGTGACCCGGCCATACGACGGTGTCGTCGGGTAAGCTCAGGAGTCTTTCTTTGAGTGACTGCATAAACTGCTCATGGGAGGCTCCGGGCAGGTCGGTTCTGCCGATGCCGCCGACAAACAGGGTATCCCCGGTAAAAAGATTGCCTCCGGCCAACAGGCATATCCCGCCCGGGCTGTGTCCCGGTGTATGAATGACCTCTAAGGAAACCCGGCCGATCACGATCTTATCACCATCTTTTACGGTCAGGTCGGCCGGTGGAGAGGGTGTAAAACCCATCTGCTTGGACATCTCACTCATAATGCCGTCGATCAGGAATTGATTATCCGTTTCATGTACTATAAGCTGCGCGCCGGTCAGGGATTTGAGTTTAGCGTTTCCGCAGGTGTGATCGCCATGCACATGGGTGTTTACAATATACTTCAGGTTTAAGTTCTTTTGTTTGATTCGTTCCGCTATCTGCTCTTCGTTACCGCCCGGATCGATAACCAGGGCTTCTTTGGTTTCAGGACAGGATACGATATAGCAAAAAACCGCCATTTGTCCGACTAAAATTTGTTCGATATCCACGATTGCCTCCTTATCATTTCAACCAGGTAGAATTTTTTATTCGATGCTATATTCTATTACAAAAACAGCGCCATTGCAACCTCACCTCCGGCAGTTATGAGATCCACGGGATAGTATGGTTATTCGCCTTTTTCATTTTTTTTCACCAATATTATAATATGTTTTTCTCATTAAAACAACTTCTTATTTTCAGAATTAAACCGTTTTTTTGGGATTGCCTCTATTAAATAAGTCGGGAGATTTTTTACTATATTTCTAATGGCATTTGTTTTAGCATCTGATTCCGAATACCCGGCCCCATTTCCGGTAATAGTAAAAGCATCTTCTATAGTACCTTTGTTTGAGGATATAATTAGTATTCTCACAGAAGCATTAGCGGTAATCAGATCCTCAAAATTCGAGTCATAATGAAAATTTACCGATTGCTTTCCGAGAAACAAATAGGCAGCCGTATTTACGGTCCCCAATCCTGTTATCACTTCCGGGTTACCCTGGAATGCCCGTTCAAATTTTCCACTCGAGACAAAACTGCTTGTAAGCGCAGGATTAGAGATGATTTCTCCACCTTCTGTTTCTATTATAGACGTGATTTTGTGAATTAAATCCCAATTAATTGTCTGCCCATTACCGGTTATCAGCACTGATATTCCATGTCTTTTTATGGGAATTTCAATGTGAGATTGTACCTTCACTTTTGAAAGAGGTGGGTCGGTGTGATGAAGTGTAGCTTTAGGGAAAATAGGTCCACCTTTTTCTTTATTTTCTTTACTGTTTTCATCGGGTCTGGTTTTAACTTTACCTTTTTTAATCGAAGAATCTGTTGTTTGATCCAATTCGGTTGAGTCGATCGGTTTCGAAGTTTGAGAATATTTTTTAATCTTGATGATTCCGAATAGTGAAACGGTTTCCCCAGGTTCAGCAAACCCATATAACAAAAGGAAAACCACCAGGATGATTACCGGTACCAAAATCATCAGCCCGATCCTGGTTTTGCGACTAAAACTAAAAAGCACATCAATCCATGTGCGCCCAATGTTTTTATCGTCACTCAACTTAAATGCTCCTTTAATTAAAAAAAAATCGTTTAGCACTCATTTAGAAAAAGGAATATTTCGCAATTTAACGGAAAATTCTTTCCTACCACTTTCATCAAAGGAATGACAGAATAGTACAAGAGCTGATGCCATTTTTGCCTGAGGTGATACATCTTCAAAAGTAAAGATTGCTTTTGTAGGAACACCTGAAAAGAGCGTTCTTTCTATCGAGTGATTCCATGAGCCTGGAATTACTACTACAGTTCCGATCTGAGCCTTTGTTACCGAATATTGATTGCCGAAATCATCATTTAAATTTGTTCTAGAAAAGGAAATTTTCAGTCTTCTGTCATCCTCTTTATTTGTTATTAAAACTGAACACATAACCTTTTTTCCAGTTATTTTACATTCTATAGCCTGAAAGATAAAACCGAACTCTTCCACACTTCTAACAGGTTTAACCTTAACTTTTGAAATTTCAGAATTACCGGTAGAACCCGGAATTAAGGTGGCGCCGATCTGTCTTTCCATTAAGCCTTTTATAGCATCGGTCATGGCTATATTCCCCCGGCTGGCATCGATTAAGACGGCGGTTTCTGTATCCAGAACCTTTACGGATACTCGGACACTCTCCCCCATAGGTGTTAACGAACCGGTTATCAATGCTTCGACCCCGGCAATTTTGCCCAGATCTCGTGCTGTATTCTGATCGATCAATCCTGTTGCGGAGAGTTTATGTTCTTTTAAAATAGTTTGAAGGTGGATCCTATCCACAACGGTAAATCCTTTCCCCGTTCCGGCAAGAGCAACGGAAAATTCCTCTGCCAGGAATCGCCCCAACTCCGTTATACCGCCGCTGAGATCGGTAAAATCTACAACCGCAATCTTTTTCTTCCCTGCTCCCGCAATCTTTTGTGCAATCTCTTGAGATAATCGATTGATCTCTTTCTCAAAATCCATTGCGGAGTAAACGTGTGAAAGGCAAAAGACAAATATAAAGACAAATAGTAAAAAATGTTTCAATAAAGAATTTCTCATAATACCTCCATAATCGCAAAAGTCGCTTTTTTACCCTTCCTGCTTTTGCTTTAGATTTATATATAACACATTAAAAAAATAAAAACAAGTATGAATTTTGGTAACCAGGAAAAAAAAATTTTCGAGATTTGAAATCTTGTTTTTTCTTTCTTCATGCCCTTAGTGTACTTCGTGTTAAAAATAATTCACAGTAATTTTGAGAGCTAAGTTACTTGCCGACACAAAACCGGGAGAAAATTTGCTGCAGGATGTCATCGGTGGTGATTTCCCCGGTCAACTCACCGATGATCTTCATGGCTTCGCGGATCTCCTCGGCAGTGATCTCAATATTATTTGCGCCGGCTTTCACCATCCGGGTAATCCCTCCAAGTATATCGAGCAGTTTTTGCAGGCAAATTTTCTGCCTCCGGTTAACGGTTAATTCCAGGTCCTTTCCTTTTACCGTGCCGACCAGTATTTTCAGAAAATCCCGGACACTATCGATATTGACGCTGCCGGTCACGGAGATTTCCAGGATTTTCTCATCCTTAAAACGGGATTTTATCGCCTGCAGTACAGACGGCTTTGCAATGTCTATTTTATTGGCAGCCACTATTTTACGTTTCTTTTCTACCAATTTAAAAATTTCAAAATCAGTCTCGTCAAGTTCGCAAGACGCGTCCAACATAAAGATTACCGCATCACAATTCTCTATTTTCTCCAGGCTGCGCGTGATCCCCTGGGCCTCGATCTCATTTTTTGTCTTCCGGTTGATGCCGGCCACATCGGTGATTTCCACGGGCAAACCGTCGATGTGAAGCTTCTCTTTTATAAAATCCCTGGTGGTGCCGGGCAGGGCCGATATGATGGAGCGCTCCTCCATCAACAGGGTATTAAATAAAGAAGATTTTCCCACATTGACTTTGCCGGCTATGACTACATCCAGGCCTTTATTGAACACATCGTTGAACCGTGAATTTTCCAGCACATTTTGAAGGTCTTTTTCGGCCTTTTCTAGCTCATCCGTCAGCGTTATCCCGTCAAATCCCTGGTCCTCCTCAAACTCGATCCTGGTTTCGATCTTTATGCCCAATTGGACAATGTGATCCCTTATCTTTTTTACCTTTCGCGATAACCCACCTTCCAGGCTGCCGAATTTCATGGCCGCATAATAGGATGAGTTGGCATTGATGAGTTCGTTCACCGATTCCGCCTGGATCAGGTCCATTTTGCCGTGCCGGAATGCCCGGTAGGTAAATTCACCGGGAAGCGCTTCCCGAACTCCGGTTTTATATATCAGTTTCAGTATTGTTTCAATAAGGAAGGGATTGGAGTGAATCGAGATTTCTGCCAGGTCTTCGCCGCTGTAGGAAAAGGGCGCTTTAAAAAAGGTAACAATACATTCATCCAGCCTTTTCTTCCTGTCAGCGATAAAACGGTGATATGCCTTTTGCGGGATAATTTTAGTGGGTAAATTCTCCACTATTTTTTTTATGACTACTTGCGTCCCCTCTCCCGATATCCTGATAACAGCAATGCCGCCGCGACCGGGAGGAGTGGAAAGTGCGGCTATTATGTCATCATCCATTACTTTTTTCGAAGGGTGATTACCTTTTGAAAGCCGTTTCCCTCGCTTTTTGATTCTAAGTCGGAATATTTATTAATAGTCATATGGATGATCCGCCTCTCAAAGGGATTTAATTCCTTGAGGTTGATCGATTTCCCGGTTTTGCGCACATTTTTGGCATAACGATGCGCTAAGTTGGATAATTCATATTCCCGGTTTTTCCTGAATTTTTCGCATTCACAATATATTTTTTTGCCTACCGCGTCTGAAAACAACCGGTTCAATATATATTGCACGGCATTCAACAGGTTGCCGTTCTGGTAGAGCATCAACTTGTAATCTCCCCCGTTGAAATCAACTTTTAAAAATCCTTTTCCGTTGGTAATGCGGAAATCCAGTTTAAGACTCATCCGTTCGATCAGTTTTTTTATAAAAAGGGTTAACTCCTCTTCTTCGCTGCCGCCCGAGGGATAGGCTCTTATATAAATCTCCCGCTGGCTGTGCCCGAAATAACGGGTCTTTTCAGTAATGATTTCATACTTGATTTTATCTTCGTCTACATCAAATTCCGCTGCGGCGTTGGCAATCGCATCTTTTAACGAACTCGAGCAAAATTCCTTTTTTACGCTCATTTACCCTTTACCCCTTTCCCTTTTTTTCTCTTCTGCGATTTCATCTGTCTTTCTTCGTCTTTTTTCTGCTGGTACATTTTTTTGTTGATAATCTGCTGCTGCCCGATCTGCAGTAGGTTTGAAACAAACCAGTACAGGGTCAGACCGCTGGGCAGGCTCATCACAAAAAAGGTAATCACAACCGGCATGAGATACATCATCTTTTTCTGAGTGGGATCTCCACTGGAGGGCGACATCTTCTGCACGATGATCTGGGAAGCCCCCATCAGGATGGGCAGCAGGTAGATGGGGTCTTTGAGTGACAGATCCATAATCCACAATATCCAGGCTTCATGCCGGACATTGATACTGGTGCGCAACAAATTAAAAAACCCGAATAAAATGGGCATTTGTAAAAGCAGCGGCAGGCATCCGCCCATGGGATTGACCTTCTCAGTTTTGTACAGGGCCATTGTTTCGACGTTCATCTGCTTTCGCTGTTCCGGGTCCTTTAAGTTTTTATATTTCTTCTTGATTGCCTTTATCTTGGGCTGCAGGGTTTGCATTTTGCCCATAGATACGCTGGATTTGTAGGTTAAGGGGAATAGAAGTATCTTTAAGAAAATAGTAAATATAACCAATGCCCAGCCTAAGTTGGGGATAAAACCATGGATGAAAGTTATCCCTTTAAGCAGTAATTTTGCGATAAAACCGAACCAACCGTATTCGATGACTTCATTAACCCCCGGGAAGATGTGTTCTACGGAACGGAGGATATCTTCGTCTTTGGGGCCTAAATAGACGTACTGCGGGTCCATTACAATCATGTATGAATACAATTCGGTTTTTTTCTCAGCGATTTTTTTCTTTATAATATAATATTTGATGGGTGAGTCTTGTTTTGCTCTCTTAAAGATGGCGGCAAAATATGCGCGTTCATAGGCGGCCCAGTAAAAAAATCCGTCTAATCGTCCATCGGCAATTTCAAAGGATTTATTGGCGGAGGGCCGGGTTTTTTTACTCGCAAATTTAACCGAACGAATATCCCCTCCGTCAAAAGCGCCGATCTGCAATTTCATGCCCATTCGTTCTTCCCTGATATCGTTTTCCAGGTCGGGCCCGAAAACAATAGGCGCGGCTAACTTAACACCGTCTTTTATCAATTCACATTCTATGCCGACCACATAATTGTTTGAAATAATGAATTTTTTTGTGACCGATACGTTTCGTGCCATATCCTTGTATTGAAATAAAATCTCTTTCTGCTGATTATCGCCGACTTCCAAATAGGTCTCCCCACTATAAACAAACTTTTCGTTGTTGAGCATTTTAAACAATTCATTCCCCTCAAAAGTGGAAAAGTGAAAGGGAAGAAGCTTTAATTTAGCGGCTTTTTCCGATACTAAGTCCAGGGGTTCCATTTTATCGTCTTTATCCATTTTATCGTCTTTATATTTCTTCAGAATAAAGGATTTCAGCCCGGCGCCTTCATTGGTGAAAACAGCGGTAAATAAACCGGTTTCAACCGTGACTTCTTGCAGTGCATTCGCTTTTAAATCTTCTTTAACGGCATCAAGCGTTATGGCGGCGACCGGTTCTTCCTTTTTTTGGGCAAAGATATCGGAAACATCAGCGATGTCATCGATAGTAGGCTCCGTGCCTTTCGCCTGTTTATCGGCAATGACCTGGTCCATGACTTCCGTGGGCGGCAGTTGGGGCCGCGGTTTCGGCTTGGGCATGAAAAAAACCTGGTAAATCGTAATAATAACGATCGACAATGCGATTGCGATAATTAATCTTTTTGTATCCATTTTAAATTCACCTTAAATTCCTTCGGTACCGGGTCGTAACCACCGGCATGAAAAGGGTGGCATTTCAACAATCTTTTCGTACCTAAAAAAATCCCTTTTAAGACGCCATGTATTTTAATGGCTTCATATGTGTAGTTGGAGCAGGGCGGGTAAAACCTGCAATTATTCCCTAAAAAAGGCGACACAACGCGTTTATAAAATCGAATCAATAACAAAAAAAAATTCCTTATCACCGTAATCGTCACCTGTGTTTGATCCGTTTTAACGAATCTATAAATAATCCTTCGATTTTCCGCGCATCTTCCCTTACGAATCTTTTCTTGATCACGACCCAGAAATCGTATTTTTGCTTGCTGTCAACCAGGCATTGGTTTAACCTGAATAATTCTCTCATCTTTCTTTTTATATAATTCCTTTGTACTGCATTGCCGATTTTCCTATTTACAGAAACAGCAAACCTATGGAAGGGGTGCTCATTCTTTAACAGGTAAAAAAAAAACCGTTCTTGAATCTTCTGGCATTTTTAATTAAGTTTCTAAAATCTTTTTCTTTTTTTATTCTCCGGGAAGAAAGAAATCTATAGGCCATCTATCAAACTGCTAAACGTTTTCTTCCTTTTCTGCGCCTTCTGTTAATAACCGCTCTTCCCGACTTTGAAGACATACGCTCGCGAAACCCGTGAGTTGTCTTTCTTTTTCTATTGTTTGGCTGAAATGTTCGTTTCACCGCAATCTCCTTTCAACTTGAAATTAAATTATACTATATAAAAAAAAATACTTATTGTCAAGTTGTTCCTGCATATCCCGGCAAGTTTATTATGGGATTATTTATAATACCTTTAGTATGATGAGCGTAAAATCGTCTCTGAATTTTTTGTTCCGGCCAAATTCCTTGATTGTTTTAAACAATTTCTCCGTTATCTCCTGGGCCGGTAAGGTATCGTTTGCCCGGATAAAATCGACGACCTTTCCTTCACCGAATTCTTTGCCTTCCGGATTTTCCACTTCCGTGACACCGTCGGTAAAGGCTACCAGGATGTCGCCTTTTTTTAACCTAATCGTATCCTTTTCATACTGGGCGTCACCGACAAATCCGGTCAGAAATCCGCCTGCTGTCAGGGGAATTGTCTTCTCCCTGGAAATCAGAAAGGGGGGAACATGGCCCGCGTTTACATAGGTCAGCGATCTCTCATCATCATCGATTAGCATCCAGAACAGGGTAATGAAACGATTGCCCCGGGTGAAGTCGTAAATCAGGGAATTGGCTTTTGCAATGAATTTTTCCACGTTAAAAAAATAGAGTTCATTCAGGGAACGAAAAACCGCCTGGGATGATGCCGCCAGCAGGGCAGCAGGCAGTCCTTTACCTTCCACGTCGGCAATTAGTATGGGCAGCTTCCCCTTTCTCTCTTTCAATATATCATAATAGTCACCACCCACCTGGCTCATGGGTTTATAAAGCACACCTATTTCAAAATTTTTAAGCCGGGGAATTACCTGGGGCAGTAACGACAATTGGATATCCCTGGCAATCTTCATTTCGTGTTCGACCCGTTTATTTTCGATTATCTTATTGATCAGGAAGGCATTTTCGATGGCAATCAGGGAAAATTTCGAGACAAAAAAAGAAAATTCGATATTTTCCTTGGAAAATTCCTGCTTGTTGAATTTTGCGCCCAATCCTAAGATGATTTTTTTCTTTTCCGACTCGGAGATATTTACTAAGCAGTGAATCTTTTTCTCCAACAACAAATCCCGCAAATCCGTCAAATCGCCGTTTAATTCTTCAACCTTCAAAGAAAACCAGTCGTTTCCTAATTTCTTGATATTTTTTTTTAATAGGTTAAATTCCTCTTCAGTGGTTTTGAATCCCCTTTTTTCAAATAACTTGTTCCCCGAATCGAAAAAAAAGGCCTTTGAAACACTCAATTGGCCCATCAGGGTTGAGAAGTAGATCCGGATGATATTATCGAGTTGAAAAGAGGAATAGATGGATTCGGAAAACTCGTAGATAGAATTAAACTGAAACCGTTTTAATTTCAGTTCCCGTTTTAACCTTATGACTCCGGTGTCTTCCACTTTATCATCTCACAGGTATTGGTGTTGCCGGTGGTTTTATATTCGACCGAGTCCATGATTCGTTTCATCAGTTCAACCCCCAATCCCCCTTTTTTCTTTTCCTTGATCATCTTATTCAAATCGATCGCTATTTTTTCCAAAACCGGGGGAACACCGGTAAAGGAAATTTTTATCTTTAAGCCTTTTTTGTGACAGTAGAAATCAACTTTAACATTCTCATTCATAGAGCCTTTATAGGAATGTTTTATGACATTGGTAATGGCTTCATCTAATGCGAGCGCTATTTTCTGGGCCTCTGCCTGGGGGAATTGATTGATGATCGCGATATGTTTAGTCATTTCGACTATCATCTTTAGCAATTCCGTTTTAGACGGAATAGAAATGGTTAATTCTGGTTTTTCAGGAAACATTTTCAAATTTATTTATTGCGGTTTTTTCGTTTTGTAAAAAATCATAAATTTCCGTAAAACCGACAAGATCAAATATTTCATATACTCTCTCATTTACCGATGATAATTTTATATCTCCCGATTTATCTCTTATTTCATCCAGGTATCCCATGATAATTCCCATTCCCGCAGAGCTGATATAATTCAGTTCTTTGCAATCTATCACAATATTAACAACATCATTCCCAATTTGTTTGAGTATCTCTTTTTCGAATCTTTCTACATTATGAGCATCGAGATGTCCTTTGGGGTATATGACGGCTATATTTCCAACTAGCTTAGACCTGATATGAAAATGCTTCATCATTTACTCCTGAATAAAATTGTATATCTTATAATAAAAATTTTTATCTTCTTTGCTTAAAGGTTACATTGTAGTACAAAATGAGTTTTTTTTCAAATCCATTCTTAAATTTCTTAAAATAAATCACAAAATACTTCGTCAACCATCTTTTTCTAATCGATCACCACGAAGGAAACGGCATATTCCTTTGTGTGGGAGATAGAGAGGTGGACATGGTTGAATTTTTTTTTTTTGAAATTCCCAAGGGTTTTGCCTGATAGTTCTATTTCCGGTTTTCCCAATTCGTCGTTCTTGACCGAAATATCTTTCCAGCTCATGCCGTCACGATACCCGGTTCCCAGGGCTTTAAAAAAAGCTTCTTTAGCGGCAAATCGTGCGGCATAATGAATCTCCGGGCGATATTTCGATTCGCAGTAACGGATTTCATGTTCGGTAAAGACTCGTTCGATAAAAGATTCGCTGTGGTCACCGTTTAGAATCGTCTTTATCCTGACGATTTCGATAATATCCGTTCCGATTCCTCTGATCATGTTTTAGTCTATTTTCTTTTCATGCCATTTCGAACGATCCGGGTCAGCGGGGGCCTTTTTCATTTTCCGCGGCGTTTTCGTTTTCAACTCTTTCAACAGAACTTCTACCGCCTTCTCGATACAGGGGTCTTTGCCTTGCGCCACTAAATGGGGCGTGTCATACACTTCGATATCGGGATAAACACCGATTCCCTCTACCATCCACTTACCTTCGATGTCAAAAAAACCGAAGGTAGGGACGGAAATTAATCCGCCGTCAATTAGGGCCGCGTTACCCGACAGCCCGACCAGGCCGCCCCAGGTGCGGGTGCCGATCAAAACGCCCAACTTTTTCATTTTAAAATAGTAGGGAAAAGCGTCGCCACCGGATCCTGAAGAATAATTCATAAGCATAGCCTTTGGACCATCGTGGGAGATTCCGGGCGTCTTCCCGACAATGCCCCTGGCGGCCGCGTAATTCATAGTGGTTCTTCCCAAAAGATCGGTCATCACATTGGGAATAAAACCGCCGCCATTATAACGCTCGTCGATAATCAAGGCCTCTTTATTATGAAACGCATACATGCCCCTGAATAATTCCCGGTTTCCATCGACGGCGGTATCCGGGACATGAATATAACCGATTTTTCCCCCGGACAGTTTATCCACCATCTTCCTCCTGGACTCCACCCAGTCTAAGTAAAACAACTCTTGCTCACTGGCAATGGGTTTGATCATAAAGGTCCTGGCTCCGCTTTCCTGCGGTTTATTGTTGACAACGATAGAGATGCGCTTGCCTACGGTATTCTCCAGGAATTTATAGGGATTGTCTTTCAGGGTCACATTATGCTTATTTAACCGGATCAGGTAATCGCCTTCCCTGATATCGATCCCCTGGACGGTGAGGGGCGATACCCTGGTTTTGTTCCAGTTTTCGCCTCTATATATTTTGGCAATTATGTACCGGCCCGCTTTTTTATCGGGTTTGAGTTCCGCGCCTAATAAACCGGTATCGACCCGCTTGACCCGGGGAGAATCTCCCCGGTTCACATAACAGTGACCGGTGTTTGATTCGCCGACCAATTCACCGAAAATATAGTCTAAGTCGGCCCGGTGGCTAACATGAGGCAGTAGTACTTCATATTTCTTTTTCATTTTTTGCCAGTCGACGCCGTGGATGTTCCGGACATAAAACCAGTCCCTGAAAATGCGCCAACCGTCGTTATATACCTGCTGCCATTCTTTTACCGGGTCGATCTTCATGGTAAGGTCTTTAAGATCCAATTTACCGTCGCCTAATTTCCGGTTGGGCTCAATATCGATAATACCGTATTGCTTACCAGGCCCTCTATAGAGCAATTTTTTTCTATCCGCCGACAGTACACCACCCCGGGCACCTTTAATTATCGCTTCTTTCTTCTTTTTAACGATATCATATTTGAAAAGCCCCTCTTCATTGGCATACAGAATTCCGCCCTCTACAGCAGCTAAAGCCATATAATCTCCGGCTTTCAAGGGGAAGGCCACAACGCGGTCACCGATATGATCGAAATCTATCTCAACGGTCTTTGCCGTCTCTTTCTTGCCGTCCTTTTTATCTTTGGCCTTTTGTTTCTTTATCTCTATCTCTTCTTTGTCGTTTTTCTCCTTAAACAGGGGTGGCGTACTCTTTTTTAGAGCAACCGCGTAAATTTTTGTGGCTTTATTGTAGATGTAATTAAACTCGAAATCGGAAAAGGCCAGGTTGAAATCCCGGTCCGAACGGAAGTAAAGGTATTTTCCACAGGTTGAAAAAACGGGCGAATAGTCGTTAAACATGTCACCGGTTAACTGGTGGATTTTCTTCTGTTTTAACGAATAAGCCCAAATGGCGAATTGCCCGTTTTGCCCGTTTTTAGTATACACCACCCAGGCCGAACCCGGGGCCCAGTCGTAGTCGCGGATTTCGTGTCTATCCGCCTTATCCACAGCCACGATCTCTTTTGATTGAATGTCTAATATCTGCAGCAGTTGTCTCTTATCGGAAAAGAGAAGCTTCTTACTATCAGGAGACCATACCGGGGCATATCTCCAGGCGCCGCTGTTTTCGGTCAATTGGACGGGGGCTTCCCGGCCGTCTTTATCCTGGAGGTAGATTTCATACTCACCCGTGCGATCCGAATAATAGGCGATATATTTCCCATCCGGCGACCACTTCGGGAAAATTTCTCTCACGCCCTGCGACGCGGTCAGGTTCTCGGTAATGCCCTCTTTGGCCGGAACCGTAAATATGTCACCCCTGGCGTCAAAAACAGCCCGCTTACCCGTAGGCGAAATATCCAGACCATAGATATTCCCGGATACCTTCTTGAAATAGGGCAGGGTTGCCGGGTTATCAGAATAGATATTGACCGTTACTTTCAGGCTCTGCCCGCTGTTCAGGTCCAGTTTATAGATATACCCGCCGTTTTCATATACCAACAGCCCATTTTCTCCCGAGGGCCACATGACGTCGAATTCCCGGTGGTCTGTGACTTTTTTGATTTTTCCGGTTTTCAAATCGTACTCATAAATATTCAGCACTAAATCCCGGTCAGAAGCAAAATAAATCTTATCCTTATACCAGGAAGGGATATGATCCGTTCCGGGGAACTTTGTGATACGCCGGGAGTGATTTTTTTTCAGGTCATAAATCCAGATATCCGCAGCACTGCCGCCTTTGTATCGTTTCCAGGTTCTGAATTCCCTGGATATCAGGTTGAAACAAATTTGCTTGCCATCGGGTGAAAAGCTTCCGAAACCGGCCTCCGGGATTGGTAAAGGCTTCTCGAATCCACCGGCAATATTCACCAGGAAGTATTTCCCCTTTCGTTCACCATAAGGTGTCCGGTTGGCACGCACCATGATATATTTGCCGCACGGGGTCCAGTCTAAGGTGATATTATCGAAGCCGCCCCGGGGAGGAAGCATTCCTACATCGTTGTAATAGGTTAATTGTTTTGGGCTGCCGCCGCCGGCAGGCATGACATATACCTGCCGGGAGCCGGAATATTCGGCCGAGAAGGCGATCCACTTGCCGTCGGGTGAGATTTTGGGGAAAAGTTCCAGGCCCTTATGGGAGGTCAGTCTTTTTGCGTCGCCCCCCGCGGCAGGAACCGTCCAGATATCGCCCGCGTATACGAAGGCGATCAAAGCTTTATTTATATCGGGGAATCTCAGCAGCCTGGCATCCTTGACTGCCAGCCCCATAGTAATCAAACTAAGAATTAAACAAACAAGCAATAATTTTTTCATGAATTGCCTCCTGGAATTTTTTAACAATAAAATAGATACGAAATTGAGCCGGTTTAGGTTTTACTCCATGCGCCCGGTTACTTGCTCTCTAATTCCTCCCCGTCTATTTTTCCAGGGGAATAAGAAAAATAAGGGACAGGCAAATAATTTCCCCAAAAAATGTCAGAACCGGGATTCACAGGATTAAAGGATTACCGGGATAATCGGAACAACGAATTACCTGTTCCTCTTTTTTTTCTTAAGAAATTAGTTGTTTTTTTGCTGATTTTTTAGTAATATTAAATCAAAGTATTGAATTTTTCAGAGCAAAATATGATGATGTTTAAAAGAGTAATTTTTATTGTAATTCTATTCTTGGTTGTTTCCTTTAACTTTTTCGCGCAGGAAGAATTACGGCTGCGAGTTCCGCTGCGGTTTGCCGCAGGCTCGCACCAGGCAAGCGGGTTAAGCAAAGAAAATCTTACCCTGGTGGTAAATGGGGAAAAAAGGGAAATCGTGGACTTAATTAAAAGAGAAAGGACCATGGCTAAAATTACCGGCCTGGGCAAAAATTTTATCCTCACTTTTCACATGACCGAATACAGCAGCCAGGTAAAGAAAGGAATCTCTTACTTTGTTACCGAGATCATTCACCCCACAGACTCATTAATGGTTGTCTCCCCCATAAAAATTTATCAAATCAATGTCTCGGGAAATAAAGAGAAGATGATCCGGGATATTGCACAGTTGCTGAAAAATGATTGCCATATCTATAAAAAGAATAGAGCTGCAGTAGAGAAGAATCTAAGGAGAAAAATCAAGGATTTGCGAAGTGTTTTAAACGATAGATTGGAAAACGCCACACACCGTGGCGCCAGGCAAATATTAGCAGCGTCTCAGTTTTTTAATACCTTCCCGCGAGAATTTATTAAATTCAGGGAACTCTCTTTACTGCTTGATACCAGTAAATACAGGAAGATTATTGATCTATTAGGTTTCCGGGAGGGAGAGCGCTGGTGGCTCCATTTTCACCAGGAAGAGGTGGCAGCTTTGCTCTCTTATATCCGCGCTTTTACGAGAGAATTGGAAGACTATGTAAGTAATTGGGAAAGTGGGTTTGTGAAAAAACTGGCTAATTTAAAGAAAGTGTTGTCCATTTCAGACTCCTTCCCGGTTAAACGGGTGTTAGAAACTATAGTGAGCAGCAATTTATGTTATAATGTCATTTCTTTCGGAGGGATAAAAATAGTAGACCAGGAAGCAAGAGAGACCGTGACTTCGGGTCTATCCAGGATTTTAACCCGGGTTGCTGTTGGCAGTGGTGGGAAAAAGGTCGGTACTGTCAACCTGGAACAGGGAATCAGGGAGATTGCCGGAAAAAAGGATACATACTACGAATTGATCTTTAATTTTAACGGTAAGATTGAGAAGAAAGCTGTTAAAGTGACAGCAAAAAAAAGGAAAACAAAACTTCTTTACAGGAATGGATTTGAGCAGGAGAAGCTGGAAGCCTTAGTCCACTATCTCACCTGGGAGAAAGTTAAGATCGAAAATTTTTCTAACCGGAAACACCTGGTCAAATTTACTTTAAATTCTTTTAAGCATCACAAAAGGGAGAAATTCGGCATGCTGAGAGTAAAAATCGAGTTATTTTCCGGACAAGAAGTTGCTGTATATAGTACTCATAATACTCTTCGCTCTTCTCAAGACAAGGTTATTATCAGGATTCCTCTGCCTGAGAAATTTAGCGGCGCTTTCAGACTTTTGATTACGGTGTATGATCTATTAGCTAACAGCCGTGTATCTCTGGATCGCAATATCACAATATAATTCCAGCGAGCAGCTATCAACTTTAAGCCAGCAACTTCAGCCAGTTACTATTTACAGAGTTATATTTATTTATGTGCCAACCTACGGTATACCGGCGGTGAAGCGTTACCTTTGCCCGGGCCCGTATTCAAGAATAACTTTCTTCTCAAAGGGATCAAAGGAGACGGCAAACTTCCCTTGCAGGACGGTGGGGCCAATCACCACATGGGCGGTTAAACCGGTAATGGGATTATAAATGCGGTTAAGGGGCCAAACTTCCGCGTTCTCCCTTCTAAAGGTAAATTTATCGATCGATAAACTGACGGGGGTTTTATGATATTGGAATACCTTGCCGTTGGCAAAATAGCGGTTTTGCGGTTTCAGGGGAAGTCCCAATTCCCTGGCAAAATCCAGTTTTAAGGCAATATCCTCCGCCCCGGTCTCGATCATGGCCAAACCGGGGGTGCCGCCAACATTAACCGGTACGTAGGCACACTCATAACCGTACCAGGGCAACCGGGCATATGTGACTCCCTGCCGCCTGCCGGCAAGCTCCTTTTCAAATCGTTCTTTTGTGGTTAAAACCATTTCCTGCCGGATAAAATCCAGGGTAACCACTCGGTTCCGAATAAAAAGAGGATTTAGATTGGCGTCATAAAAATCAGGGTGAGGTTTTACCAGGAACTGGCCCGCTACGTGACTCATTGTAAAATTTCCGAAATCGATACGCTTGCAGTAAATATGGTGCCCTTCTAAGCTGGTGTCCTCGATGCCTATCCGGGTGAACGCCTTACCACCCCGGACTACTTTCACTCTATCCCTCAATTCGCTGCTGTAGATAAACCAGCCGACTGCGTTCCCTGTGTCTAAAAGTACCCGGAAACATCTATCCTTAAAATTCAAAAGAATGGTTTTTTTATCATCCGATCCGGTCTGCCCGGCAAAAGGCACCGTCACTCGGTCAGCCGCGGTCTCCACGTCAAACAACGTTCCTTTAAGCGCCTTTTTTAAAAACCGGGAGGTGGCCTTGAAATTTTGATAGGATATTTTATCATTTTTTTTGTTTTTTTTAGCCAACAGATCGTACATCTCTTTCAGTTTTACGGGGTTTCTTGATCCCTTGTAAATCTCAAGACCAGCGAACAAAAAAAGGTATGTCTCCTTCCAGCCGGGATTCTTTTCGACAAGTTTTTCGCAGCAGGTTTCCGCTTCCCGGTACCGCTGGAAGTAGAGGTGAAGCATTGCCCGGGCCAGCAGTGCGGCGGGGAAATTTTCATCTATTGTCAATGCGCGTTTTATATAAAGATTCGCTTTAACCAACTGCCCCAAAGCGGTATAAAGGATACCGGCGGTGGTCAGGATATCGGCCGCTGCGGGTTGTTCTCTGAGGATGGTTTTCATCTTTTCTTTCGCGAGAGGACCCTGTGCCGTCCTGGACAGGCACTCGATGAGCAAAAGTTTTTCTCTCAATAATAGTTTCGAGTAGTCTTTTTTATTTAAATGCTCCGCGAGAAAAGAAAAACGGGCATCCTTGTAGGTTTTCTCGACGTCGATGTTTCCCCCGGCAGTAGTACCCGGCTGCTTTTCGTCCCCGGGGAGGGGTGATGAAAAACACCGGCCAAAACCGGCACAGTTGACAAACAGGACGATAAAAATGATAAATAGTATCGAGCAGCGGTTTTTCTGCGGCATGTTAAACTCCGGAATATATACACCGGTAATATTACTAAAAAAATGATTAAAATGCAATATTTTTTGCAGACCGTTACAATACAATCTCATGTTCAAAAGAAGTTTTAGTGTTGACAATTAAATCATATACGGTGATGGAGATTTTGTATTCCCCGCTTCGGTCTAAGGGCATAGACAGGGTGATATCCAATTGATCTTGCGATGCCCGGAGTGTGTTTTGACGTTGATAGATCATGGCTCCCTGCGGGCCCACCAGCCTGACTTCAACTTTTAGAAGTCCGAACTTTTCATTTTTCTCGTTATCCTCATTGCGTGTATATGCGCTTATGGAAAACCGGATGATATCTTCTTCCCGGGAAAAACCGGTGATTTTCACCTTCCCAACGGCAGGTGCGCCGATTCGTGAAAGCAACTCATCTTTGTTATAGTAATTTTTATAGATTAATTTTACCTTTTCTTTTTTATCCTTCAATTCGAGCCGGATGTTGTTTTCCGCCAACCCGGCGTTGAGACTCATCTCCAGGTCGTAATAGCAATCCACGTGGTTTTTAAGTTGTGCCAATGCCTGGTCAAATTTTGAATTTTTAATTGCCATGCCGCCGCTGTGTATGGCGATTTCCTCTAATATTCCTTCCACACCCACGGTTACGGAATTTGTATTATTGATATCGATGTTTTTTGCTTTTGCCCCACCGGGAAAGACGATGTTGTAGCAAATATCTCCTTTCAAGAGAGTGCTTAAAAGTTCCTCATTCGGGAATTTCCCCATATCCAACAGTTGCTTTTTAAATTTTAAAATCTTTCGATTTATTGCAGCCTTTTGCCAGCGATACTGCCAGCGAAAGCTGCTCGTGCGCCTGACAACCTCGTTAAGCTGTTTAAGTAAGATATAAATCTCATGCTTCCGGAAATGAATCCACCAGCGTTCTCCTTCTCTTGAACTTAGCAGGTCGACTACCTGATGATATTTATCGACAGCAGGAAGTAAAAAATGTTCTTTGAATTTCAGAAATTCCGGGGGAAAGGTTTCGAGAAAATTCAAGGCACTAATATAGGGATTCCTATAAGAATAGGGTCTGTAACTTAACAACATTTTTCTTATCTTTTCCATCAGATGTTTCTCTTCAGCGATTCTTTTTTGGCTGTAATTGAAGCAATCGTTTCTCAATAGTCCGGCGATTTCCCTGATCATTTTCATTTTATCCGCAATAACTTTTACCGGGTAACGATTGAGGGGTGACAGCACAATGAGGCTGTCCCCAGGCCGTAAAATCTCGGTGATAAAATAGGAGATTGCCTTTTCAAATTGTGAGCCGTACTCCATCATCGAAAAAGAGAGGATAAAATGTCTGCCTAAACCCGGTTTCCTGCCTATCGATTTCTCTCTTTTTATAAAATCGTCGATCGTACTCCGGCTGTCATTGATGAACAGTGCAAGGTGTTCTTTCTTCAGATCGGTTAATGGCCGCGTTCCTGCGAATACGCGAAACGGCAGTCGTACTTTCACCCGGTCATCAGCCGTAAGGATAAGGCATGTTATATAAAAGAAAACCAGTAGAAGAACCGCTTTTTTTTTCATTTGCAACTCCACATATTGAAGAATATCATACTTTCCTGCAAAAAAACAAGCAGGAAAAAAAATGTGCATAGTTGACAAAAGTAAG
>JAGLQA010000481.1 GCA_023137075.1 Candidatus Aminicenantota bacterium | reverse complement strand
TCCTTATCTGATAATTTGGGTTATAACACAAATCCGGAGTTCCAACAATACTAAAAATCGTTACCTTTTACCGGGATCGGTGATTTTAACTAAAGGCTTTATTGTTAAGCATATACGAGGTTTTCGATCCATCTCGCTGCCCCTTTTCTTCACCGTCCTTTTTGGTTTTCTTTCACATTCGGCAAAATTTATTACGGTATATAGGCATTTTGCATGTATCGTTATTTCTTAAGGTAATCATTTTGCTAATCGAAGCCCCAATACCTATCGTGAGCAGCGATTTATTTGCTGCCAAAGGCCTTTTACACCTCTACCGAGCACTTCAGAGTACCTCATATATCATTTTTTTTGCCAAAAATAAAAAAAACTAAACCAAAGTTGAAATATTTCAGTATAAATACTAATATTTATCTACATATAATCGAAACCATGAAAAAAGAAATAGAACCAATTATAAGCGAAGTCGGACGCATCATCCTCGGTAAGGACCGGGAAATCCTCCTGGTTCTCACCTGTCTGCTGGCTAAAGGCCACCTGTTGATCGAAGACATCCCGGGTGTGGGCAAGACAACCCTGGCCCAAACCCTGGCTGTGACCTTAGGATTGAACTTCAGCCGCGTCCAGTGTACCAGCGACCTGCTTCCGGCCGATATTATCGGTATATCCATATTCGATAGTAAAGAACAGGCATTCCGTTTTCACCCGGGACCCCTTTTCGACCGGATGGTACTGGTCGATGAATTGAACCGCGCCACTCCCAGGACCCAGAGCGCCCTGCTTGAGGCCATGGAAGAGCGGCAGGTTTCGGTCGATGGTGTCACCCACCGGCTGCCGGAACCCTTTTTCGTTATTGCTACCCAGAACCAGCGTTATCATGTGGGTACCTTTCCCCTGCCCGAATCCCAGTTGGACCGCTTCCTGATGAGGATTCAATTGGGCTACCCCGATTATAACTCGGAACGGGAACTCCTGACCGGCGAGGCCAGGCTGGACATGGTTAGAAGACTGAAACCCGTTATGCAGATCGCAAAACTTAAAGAATTACAGGAACAGGTGCCGAAGATCCATGTTTCCGCTGCTATCTTAGACTATGTGCAGAATATCATAGCCGCCAGCCGCAGCAATCCCCAACAATACTTAGGACTATCTCCCAGGGGGGGAATTTCCCTGCTGAGAGCGGCCCAGGCCTGGGCCCTATGTGAGGACCGGGAAATGGTTCTGCCTGAAGATATCCAGCAAGTAGCCGGGAGTGTCCTGGAGCACCGGCTGAACCCGGAGGGCAGTAAAGTCAGGCAAAGCGGCTGCCAGGCCACCGAACAATTGATCAAATCCATCCCCTTGCTCACATAAATTCAAATCACCGCTGATGGCACAAATGAACGCAAAGTAGATGATAAGTACAAAAACAAAATCTCGAGTAACGACCCGGCCGACCCGATCCGGGCTTATCCTGATCCTGATTCTCTTTGCCATGATAACGGCATCTACAAATTACGGCAATAATATGGCCTATATCTTGACCTTCCTGATACTGAGCCTGACCCTGGTGACCTTCCTGCAAACCCGCAGTAACCTGAAAGGATTAGAGATAAAAAATGTCATGCCCCAGCCCGCTTTTGCGGGCAGCAATGTCCGGTTCACCCTGGAAATCCACAACCGGTTATCGGGCTTACGCAGCGGTATCTACTTAGCTCCACCGGGCGCAAAATCCCCGGACGATCTTTTCGGGCCTTTTTCAATCGGACCTTTTTCCGGTTCCACCTCGGAGATTTCACTGCCGGCACCGAAACGGGGCCGGTTTACCCTGACTCATTTAATCTTGCTGACCGTCTATCCCCTGGGTATATTCCAGGTACACACCGGCCTCAAAGCCGGCAAGAGCTATTTAGTATACCCGAAACCCGCCGGTTTGCGGCCCTGGCCCATCCCCGAAATCTTCAGCGAAGGAAATGGCGAGAGTTCCGAGGTTAAAGGGGGCGATGATTTTGTCGGTACCCGTCGCTATCGCCCCGGCGAATCCATGCATCATGTGGACTGGAAAGCCGTGGCCCGGGGAGGTTCCCTGAATATTAAAGAATTCTCCGGCGGCGGGTCGGCGCAATTATGGTTTGACTGGAGCAAATTGGCCGGACTAGACAGCGAAAGCCGCCTTTCCCAATTGACCCGCTGGGTCTTAGAAGCCGACAAACAGGGCACTGCCTTCGGTTTAAAACTACTCGACACCACCATCGCTATCGGTTCCGGTTCGAGTCACACGCTGAAATGTTTAAGTGCCCTGGCATTATTCGAGTAGGGGATATGAAAATACTGAGACTACCTCTCACACCCCGAATTCCAATAACGAAAGGCGCTCTCTACTGGCTGATTTTCTGCCTCTTGCTGGTCACTGCCCAACATATCCCGCACATACCGGTGTGGGCCTCATTGGCCGTGCTTTTTATGGCTGCCTGGCGCGTCAGGGCGGTGAAACGGGGCAACCCTATCCCGACCCATAAAGTGAAGTACCTGTTAACCGCTGCCGCCGTCATCGGTGTACTGCTCACCTATCGCTCCTATTTAGGGCGAGATCCGGGTATAACAGCCTTAGTACTACTCTCAACATTAAAACTATTAGAATTAAAAACCCAGCGGGATTTTATGTTCGTGGTATTTCTCTGCTATTTTCTGGTATTGGGAAATTTCCTGTATACCCAATCCATACCGGCCCTGCTTTTCATGGCAGCCGCGGTGTTACTCATTACCGCAGCCAC
>JAGLQA010000480.1 GCA_023137075.1 Candidatus Aminicenantota bacterium | reverse complement strand
TTTCTTTGAATTAGGTGGGCACTCCTTGAGGGGAACCACCATGTTGTCCAAAGTCCACCGGGAATTTAACGTGCAAATACCGGTGGCTAAAATCTTTCAAATATCCACCATTCGCGGCCTGGCGGATTATATCGACAAGGCCTCAGAAAACCGGTACACTTCCCTGGAACCGACTGATAAAAAGGAATATTATCCCGCCACTTCGATCCAGGAGCGTTTGTTTGTTTTGCATGAGATCGAAGGCATCGGAACCGCCTACAACATCAGGAGTGTGTTTCGGGTGGAAGGTCCCCTCGATATCCGGCGCTTAGAACAGGTATTCAAAACATTGATTCACAGGCATGAGAGCCTGAGAACATCTTTCGCCATAAAGGATGACCGGTTGGTACAGGTTGTCCATAACAGCGTCGATTTTGAGATCGAGCATTTTGAAGCAGGCAATAGGCAGGAGGCAGATGGCATTATTGATCGATTCATTCGTCCCTTCGATCTTTCTAAAGCCCCTTTGCTGCGCGTCGGTGTGATAACAACAGCGGATGAATCCCATATTCTCATCCGCGACATCCACCATAGCGTATCCGACGGAACGTCGCAGGTGATTCTTTTCCGGGAATTTCTCCGGCTATATGAAGGCAAAGAACTGCCTGAATTGAAGATTCAATACAAGGATTACGCCCGATGGCAGAATACGCCCCGGCGGCAGGCCATATTGAAGGTACAGGAAGAGTACTGGCTGAGGCTCTTCAAAGACGGTATCCCGGTGTTGGAAAATTTTACCGATTATCCCCGGCCGGCAGTCCAGGATTTTTCCGGTGACCTGATCCGGATGGGGTTTTCGGAGGAACTCACCGGAAAGATCAACAGCCTGGCCCTATCCTCGGGAGTGACCTTATACATGGCGCTGCTTGCGGTTTATAACATTTTATTGTTCAAGTACACCGGGTGCCGGGATATCCTGGTCGGCACGCCCTTAGCCGGCCGGAATCACCCGGATGTCGAAAATGTCGCCGGGTTGTTTATCAATGCCCTGGTTATGCGCAACTATCCGGCCAACCATAAAACCGCGGCCCGGTTTCTCGATGAAGTGAAACAGAACACCACCGCAGCTTATGAAAACCAGGACTATCCCTTCGGAGATTTACTCGATAAGTTAGGAGTAAAAAACGATATCAGCAGGAACCCGGTTTACGATGTGGAATTGATTGTGCAAAATATGGATTTTCCCGCTGTGGAAACAAAAGAACTCGTTCTGAAACCCCATCCCAATGATGTGAACGTATCGCAGGTGGACGCGGCCCTTTATGTGCATGAGAGCGGAGGAAAACTCTATTTTCGTTTCATTTACAGTACCGCCCTGTTCAAACGGTCCACCATGGAACGGTTCCTGACCCACTTTAAGGAAATCGCGTCGCAAATAGTCGACAACCGGGAAATCAAATTGCAGGATATCAAAATATCCCATGATCTACAGCGGATCAAGCCCGGTATCTACTCGGAAATGGCCGCGGACCTGGAGTTTTGAAAAAGGAGAAAGGTTTATGCAAGTATGTAAAAAATGTGTCTTACCGGAGACCTATCCGGGAATTAGCTTCGATGAAGACGGAATATGTAATTTTTGCCTGGAATTCGTTTCCCGGGAAAAGGAGGAAGCAGAGGGCCACTTTACCGATGAGACAGCATTAAAAAAAGCCCTAGAAAAATACAAAAACCTGAAGCGAAAATATGATCTCCTGGTTCCCTTAAGTGGGGGATTGGACAGTTGTTTTACCCTGGTAAAGATCGTGGAACGCTTCGAATTAAAACCCATGGTTTTTCACAGCGATCACGGTTGGGATGATCCCACTGCCACTCGCAATGTGGAAAAGTTGTGTAAGGAATTGGATGTGGACCTGCTGATCTGGAAGAACGATCTGAAATTTATGCGCAAGTTGTTTAAGATTTTCAACGAATCCGATGAGATCGATGTCAGTCCCTGTTATGCTTGCGGCAATATGCTCTATTTGAACGGGCTGGAACTGGCCGACCATTTTGGAATTCCCTTAGTTATCAACGGTTATTCCAAAGGACAGGCCGCCATGATGTTCGATAAGGAAAAATCCCAGGATTGGTACGGCAAGATGATCAACACCATTTTAGAGACCGGGGACCGGGAGTTTTTTGAAACCTTTACCAAAAAGTGGGAAATGCTGAAGAAGCAGGTTATTTACAGCGGCCGGGCGGACCTGGAAAATCCCATCGATTCGGAGAAAATTTTGTTTATCCCCTTCTTCGTGTTTAAATTCTACCAGACCGACAAGGAAGAATTGAAACGCATATGCAGGGAACGGTTTGACTGGCAGCCGATGAAAGTCAGTTACCCAGCCCGGACCACCAATTGTGAAATGATCTGGCTCAATTCCTACCGCGACTTGAACAAGCGGAATTATACTCACTATCATGATGAGTATTCCACCATAATCAGGGCAGGGGAGATGACCCGGGACCAGGCCCTGAAAGATCTCGAATTAAATCCGCCCCCCGGCCTCTTAGAACGGCTGGCAAAAGAGATCGATGTCGATCCGGAAGATTTAAAATAGTAGGAGCGAATCATATTTTCGCTGAAAAACTGCGCTATTAAATATGAAGTAAGGAGTCAATACCAATGGAAGCGAGACACTATTCGCATAAAGTGGCTGTAGCCGCTCATCAAAATGTAAAGGAAAAAGCGTTCTGGTTGGAGCAATTAGCCGGTGAGCCGGAAAAGAGTTGTTTCCCCTACGAACACAACCTGGTAAAAGCGGACGAACCGGTCGGGCAAAAACCGGCGCTTGAATCCTTTCATCTCCCCGCTGAATTGGTATTAAAGCTGGAGAAAATAAGCGGTGGTATTGATATTAAACTTCACATAGTACTGACGGCCGGCCTGGTTTTGTTACTACATAAATATACCGGCAATAGCGATATCCTCACCGGCGCTCCGGTATTAAAACAGGAACAGGAAGCTGAGTTTATCAACCGCATCCTGGTCTTCCGCAGCCGGATCGAAAAAAATATGAGTTTTAAAGAACTGTTGCTCCAGGTACGGGAAACCATTGTCAACGTTTCCGAAAACCAGAACTTCCCGTTGGCGGTGCTGCCCGATCTCTTAAAAATCCCGGTTGGCGAAAACGGGTTTCCTCTTTTTGACGTGGTATTGCTGTTGGAAAATATTCATGATAAAAATTATCTTGATGGAATCGCATACAATATCCTTTTTTCTTTTTTGCGAAGCGCCGGTTTCATTGCCGGCACCCTGGAGTACAATACCCGGTTTTATGAAAAGGAGAATATTCAAGGGATCATCAAACATTTCGGTATTCTCCTGGGAAAAGCGCTTGATAATATGGACATCCCCTTAGCGACTGTAGATATGTTGTCGGAAGAAGAGAGAACAAAAATATTGGTGAATTTCAACCTAACCGACATGGAATATCCCGAAGAGAAAAAAATCCATGAATTGTTTGCTGAACAGGTAGACCGCACACCAGATTGTGTCGCCCTCATATCCCGCGGCAGTCGTGACGAGGCTTCGTTGATCACCTGCAGTTTTACCTACCGGGAATTGAACGGGGCAGCTAACCGGCTGGCAGGCATGCTGATAGAAAAAGGAGTGAGCCCCGACAGCATCGTGGCTATCCTGGTCGAGCCGTCGCTGGAGATGATGATCGGTATATGGAGTGTGCTAAAGGCAGGCGGGGCCTACCTGCCCATAGACCCCGGTTCTCCACCCGGGCGGGTTCGCTTTATGCTAAGTGACAGCGGCGAAAAAATATTGCTAACCGACCGGCGATCTTTTGAGGCGGCCGGTATAGCAGGAAGTTGGCAAGGAGAAATCCTTTTTTTAGAAGAAATAGATTCCCGGGAAGGGGTCCGGCCTGCCATGGCCTCATTGGATCACCCACCTTTGTGTTCATCTGCCGGTGACCTGGCCTATGTCATCTATACCTCCGGCACCACCGGTTTTCCCAAGGGCGTACTGGTCGAACACCGGAATGTGGTCGCCTACTTGTTTGCTTTTGATCACGAGTTTGCATTTGCGGAAAAAGATACGGTACTGCAGCAATCCACCTTTGCCTTTGATGTATTTGTCGAAGAAGTATTCCCGGTTCTGCTGAGAGGAGGAAAAGTGGCCATTACCTCCAGGGCCGAAGTTTTGAATATTGATATGTTGTCCGGTTTTATCGTTAAACACAAGGTAAACGTCGTTGATTGCACACCCCTATTGCTGCTTGAACTCGACAGGATAGGTAACCTGGGCTGTGTCGAAACCGTTATCAGCGGTGGAGATGTATTAAAAGGGGAATATATAGAACATTTTTTGCAATCAGGCACTGTTTATAATACCTACGGTCCCACGGAAACCACTGTATGCGCTTCTTACTATCGTTGTACGCCGCCCTTAGGAAAGAATGTTCCCATCGGAAAACCCATAGCCAATTATAAAATCTTTATCCTGGATAGGGACGGTTTGCCCCAACCCACCGGGATCGGCGGGGAATTGTGTATCTCCGGTGCCGGTGTAACCCGGGGTTACCTCAACCAGCCGGAATTAACGTCGGAGCGTTTTCTCCCCAATCCTTTTTTACCTGGTCAGCGAATATATCGAACCGGTGACCTGGCCCGCTGGCTGCCCGACGGCAATATCGAATTTTTAGGTCGGATCGATGACCAGGTCAAGGTGAGAGGCTACCGCATCGAGTTAGGTGAGATCGAAAGTTGTCTGCTCCGGCATCCCGATATCGATGAAGCCGTGGTTATTGAAAAGCGGGAAGAAAGTGGTGATAAGTACTTAGTCGGTTATTTTTCTGCCTCTATTCCCTTAAAAATAGCGGATTTGCGGGATTACTTAGGTGAAAAACTACCCGGTTACATGGTGCCCTGGTTTTATGTGCAGGTGGCGAAACTGCCGGTAACACGCAGTGGAAAAATCGACCGCAGGGCGCTGCCCGAACTTCAGGCATCCGCGGACCGGGTGTATGTCGCCCCGCGGGACGAGATCGAGGAAGATCTGGTCGGGATATGGAACCGGGTGTTAGCGGTAGACAAAGGGGAAATAGGTATAGATGACAACTTCTTCGACTTAGGTGGCAATTCGCTGAAAGCCATAATTATTGCCTCCAGGATTCACAAACAATTCGATGTGAAGATTCAACTCGTCGATATCTTTAAGATCCAAACCCTCCGAAGAATTGCGGAACACATAAAAGGAAGCGAAAGGGAAACATTTACCGCCATCCCGGTCGCACCCGAAAAAAAATATTACCCGTTGTCTTCAGCCCAGAGACGGTTGTATATTGTAGAGCAGTTATCAGTGGACGGTACCGGTTACAACATCCCTCTTCGCGTTATCCTGGAAGGGGAACTGAACCTGGAAAAATTGCAGGATAGTTTCAGGGAAATAATCCGCAGGCATGAGAGTTTGCGCACCTCTTTTGAAGACGTGGACGGTGAACCCATGCAGAAGATCCACAAGCTGGTCGATTTTTCAATCGAATACGTTGATATGACACGGGCGGCAAAAAACGAAGCGGAAGCGACGGCGCGGCAGGAGCAGTGGATCAGGAATTTTGTCAGACCCTTTGATTTATCAAAGGCGCCCTTATTGCGGGCGGCGCTGCTGGGAACCGGTGAAACCGAGACTATTTTACTGGTAGACACCCATCATATTATCACAGACGGAATATCCATGAGTCTCTTTGTAAAAGAGATAATGGCGCTTTATGGCGGCAAAGGATTAGCAGAACCCCGCATGCAGTATAAAGATTATTCGGAATGGCAAAACCGGCGCAAAGAAGAAGGGGTACTCAAAAAACAGGAACACTTCTGGTTAGATCAATTTAATATAGGCATACCGGTGTTGGACCTGCCCACCGACTTTAAGAGACCCGCGGTAAAAGGTTTCGCCGGAAACGTGAGAGAATTTAGCATAAAGGACCGGGATTCCCGGGCCTTAATAGCCCTGGCGTTAAAAGAAGAAGTCACCCTGTTTACCATGCTGCTCGCGCTTTTTTACGTCCTGTTGTCTTCGGTCAGCGGCCAGGAGGATATCGTGGTCGGCACCTCCACTGCCGGAAGAAGTCATGCCGATCTGGAGCAGGTATTGGGAATGTTTGTCAATACCTTGCCGCTGCGGAATTTTCCCCGTGGGGAAAAAACCTTCCGCGAGTTTCTCCACCAGGTGAAGTGGAGAACCCTTGAGAGTTTTGAAAACCAGGACTATCAATTCGAAGAGCTGGTGGATAAGGTGGTCGAAAAGACCGATCCCGCCAGGAATCCCATCTTCGATGTGCTGTTCATGTTCCAGAACATTAGCGTCATTTACGCGGACATACCGGCCGTTGAAATTCCCGGGCTAAAAATAAAATCCTACCCGGGGGAAAGCCTGGTATCAAAATTTGATATCACCTTGTGGGGGGCGGAAAAGGAAAACATACTCTATTTTAATTTCGAATACAGCACCACGCTGTTTAAAGAAGAAACCATCGACATGTTTATCGATAATTTTAAAGGGATTTTATCATCCATACTGGAAAACCCCGACCGCCGGTTGAACACAATCGCCGCGCGAACCGGTTCTACACCCAATGAAGAACTATCCCGGTTTACCGATGACCTGGAAAATGAATGCTAAGGAGATTTCATCGATGAAAAAGAACCACTTCCAGGCAAGATTATGTGAAAGTTTGCGGAGCTGTCGGGATAGAATCGCCCTTGAATATGGCGACCGTTTTCTCAGTTACGCGGAATTGGATATAAGCTCCGACTCGGTCGCGAATCTCATCATCCGGGAAGGCATAAAAAAAGAGACCTTTATCGGAATTTCCTTTGACGACCGGGTATCGTTCATCCGGACCCTGATCGGTATTCTCAAAGCTGGCTGTGTATTCGTGCCCTTAGATTTGGCACACCCGGACAGCCGGTTGACCCAGATGGTCAAAAAAACCCATATTAAGTATGCTTTTACCGATACCGGACGGATCGCTTTCCTAACCGCAGATTGGGGCATAACCAATCTCTCGGAAATAGAAGAAATCCCGGAATCAAACAGCAAACCAGGGCGGCTCTATAACGGAGAAGATAAAATTTACATCTATTTTACCTCAGGCAGCAGCGGTACGCCCAAAGCCATCGTCGGTAAGAACAAAAGTCTCCTGCATTTTATCAACTGGGAAATCGACACTTTCGGAATAGACGAGACTTTTCGTTTCAGCCAGTTTATCAATCCTGGATTCGATGCCTTTTTACGGGATATATTTGTGCCCTTATGCAGTGGTGGCAGGGTTTGTATACCCGGCAGTGATAATATCCTCTTAAATTCCGATGAATTGACCCGGTGGACCGACCGCTCTGCCGTCAATGCCATTCACTGCGTGCCCGGTTTTTTCAGGTTGTTAAACAATAATAATCTCGGCAACGGCCTGTTTAAGAACCTTAAATTTGTATTCTTATCCGGGGAAAAGATCAACCCTGCTGGTCTGGTGAATTGGTATAATACCTTTGGCGAACGCATTCGGTTGGTGAACTTTTACGGTCCTTCGGAAACCACCATGATTAAAACCTTTTACCCGATCCGGCAGGAGGACACGAAACGGGAACGCATCCCCATCGGCAAGCCCATGAAAGGCGCCCGGCTCATAATCTTAGACAGGAAGATGAAAACGTGCACCGGGAAAAGGGTGGGCGAAATTTATATCCGCACCCCCTTCCGCACCCATGGATATTATAATGAACGCTCTTTAAACGAGGAGAAGTTTATCTCCAATCCCTTTAACGACGACCCTGAGGATAAACTGTATGCCACAGGCGATATAGGTAGGGTGCTCCCGGGTGGCGATTTTGAACTTTTAGGCCGGAATGACCGCCAGGTCAAAATTCGGGGTGTCCGAGTGGAGTTGGAGGAGATAGAGAACGTGCTGGAGAAGCACCCCCGGGTTAATGAGGCCGTGGCCTTAAAAGAGGAAATATCGTCTTTTAATGAGCAATTGTGTCTATTTATAACCACGGATCGGCAGGTCGGGGAAAATGAAGACGCAGACATCGCTATTTTAAAGGAATATATCAAGCAGGAATTGCCCGCCTATATGGCGCCGACCCGGGTCGAACAGGTGAACGAGATTCCCCGGAATCCCAACGGTAAGATCGATTATAAAAGCCTGCACAGTCTCCTTGAAGCCGGGCTAAGAGATGTCGTTCCACCGGGAAATAGTATGGAAAGACGTATGCGGAATATCTGGTCCGAACTGTTGGGGATAGAAGAAGATAACATCGGTATCCGGAATTCCTTTCTGGAATTGGGTGGGAATTCCTTGAATGCCATGACCCTGAGCGCCCGGGTTCACAGGGAATTTCATGTCAGGCTGTCCTTAGCGGAACTTTTCGAACATGTAACCATCGAGGAGCAGGCAGATAGGATAAGGGCCGCCTCCACCGAGATATACCAGTCTATAAAAAATGCTGAAGAAAAGGAGTATTATCCCCTGTCATCGGCCCAGAACCGCCTTTTTGTGGTCCAGCAAATGGAACACGGAAATACCGGTTACAATACCCAGACTTTCGTCCGACTGAAAGGTGAGGTAAAAAGGGAGGAATTTTCCCGGGCTTTCCACAAACTGATTGAGCGGCATGAGAGTTTACGGACATCCTTTTTTATGGTGGCGGAAGTACCGGTACAAAAGATACACCGGCCCAAAGAAATAGAATTTGAGATCGAGTATTTTGAAGCAAGCAAAAGTGTAAGGGCACGGCGTGCTGTGCCCGGAGATCAGGAAACCGGCATCATCGACCGTTTTGTCCGGCCCTTTGATCTGTCCCGGGCACCGTTGCTGCGCGCCGGGTTAATCGATACCGGAAGCGATGAGCACATCCTAATGGTCGATATGCATCATATTGCGGCAGATGGTGTGTCCCACGGCATATTGATCCGGGATTTTACGTTTCTTTATGAAGGACGGGAATTACACCCTTTGCAAACCCGGTACCGGGATTTTTCCGAATGGCAAAAAAACCGGAAACAGGTGGAAACCGGGCAGCTGAAAAAACAGGAAGAATTCTGGTTAGGCGAATTTCCAGGGGACATCCCGGTGTTGAATTTGCCCACCGATTATGTTCGGCCCGCGCTGCAAAGTTTTGAGGGACGCGTGGTGCGTTTTACTATTGCCGGAAACGAAAAGAAAGCTTTAAACCGGTTGGCCTTAGAACAGGAAGTCACATTGTATATGATCGTGTTAGCACTATTTAACGTGCTGCTGGCGAAATTATCCGGTCAGGAGGATATTGTCGTCGGAAGTCCCACTGCCGGCCGTGACCATGCCGACCTGCAAAAAGTCATCGGTATGTTCGTAAACACCCTCACACTGAGAAGCCATCCCGTGGCGGAAAAAACCTTTATCGATTTTCTAAAGGAGGTCAAAGAAAAAACGCTGCGAGCCTTTGAGAACCAGGATTATCCCTTTGA
>JAGLQA010000048.1 GCA_023137075.1 Candidatus Aminicenantota bacterium | reverse complement strand
CCGGGGGCCAAACTTTTGAAAAAGTTTGATCAAAACTTTTGTTTATAAAAATTTTCCGGGGAGCCAGGGGCATATGCGCCCCCGGCTTTTTAATGCTATAATAATTTCAGATTAGTTCACGAGGATCAATTCAAAGTCATCCCCTACCCCACCGGCTTTACTCGAGGGTTCCCTGGTAAAGAATATCGTAATACTGGTGTTGGCAGCACCGGTGGTAAAAGTTATCGACTTCTGTCGCCAATTCCGGAAGTCGGTAAACTGGACAGTCAAATCACTGCCGCCGTAATTTTTCACACCTAAGTATACCCGCGCATTGGACTTAGATTTTCCCCATGCAGTAACCGTATAGGTGGTATTGGCACATAAACCGGTAACCTCTTGCTCGATACTACTGCCGCTTGCGTCTAAACTGACTCCATAGGCCCCGCTGTGGGCATCGCTGCCGACACTCACACTTCCGGAAATGGTCCAGGCCGTTGTGGTTCCGACCTCAAAATCCGGGTTGGCAATTTCTCCCAAACAGGAACCAGCGGGTAGAACGGTGATATAATCAACTTTTGTCTCGGTATCGCTGCCTGCCTGGTTCTCAGCAGTTAGCGTGACGGTATAGGTGCCCTGGGTAGTGTAAGTCACGAGAGGATTTTGAACTGGACTGCTGCCGGGCGTTCCTCCGGCAAAGGTCCAGGACCAGGAAGTGGGATTATTGGTGGTTGAATCGGTGAATTGGATGCTTTCGCCTTCATAAACCGTTGTGGTATCGGCGGAAAAGTCCGCTTGCGGCGGCTGCGCCGCTCCCGCCACGCTGAAGATATGTGGGTCAGGGGAGCCGATAAAGGGATGTTCAGCGGTTCGACCGGATGTATCTCCCGCGTGAATATAGTAGCCGATTTCACTGCCCTGGGCCTGCCCGGGAATAGTGCCTGAAAAGGAATCTCCTGAGGTGTTTGTCATATTCACCGAAGAATAGGCGCTGCCGTTGACTTTGTAATAAATTTTGACCGAATCGGTATTCAGAGGCATGCCGCTGTAGGGAATCATTTCCGCGTTAATTTGATATTCCACCTGTTCGGGTTTTTCTCCCAACAGGGGCAGGTGGTCAATATAGAGCATACTGCGATCCGCCACGCCCTTGGCCCGGCAGTGAAGCGCATCGGTGCTCTGCCAGGAGCCTGAAACGGATATAATCTCATAACCGGGCATGGCCGTAGTATAAGCCGCGATGGCATCGGAATCGGCGGATGTCCCCATGATGGGTACGAACACCCGTTTATTCAAGATCAAAGAATTGGTATAGGGCTCTCCGTTGGGGCTGTCTACTCGGTAGACCTGGTAATAATTCCCGTAAGACGATGTCTGACCGGCAAAATAATTGGCCAGTGTTTCATAGTCGTTATACCGTGGATCGTTCTGAGGCACCCTGCCGATTAAGATCTTATCCCTATCTAAAAATTTCGCCCAGCAGTCCACATGCTTGATGTAATCTCCTAATGGATCTGCGGTCACATGATAGGTATGTACACCTAAGTAATCGTATACAATCTGGTTGATCTGCTCGATCGTTTTCGAGGGATTTTCCTCCCGGACAAGGTCGGTAGATACCGAAATACCCAGGCCATCGGTCATGTAATTGCCACCGGTTTGGATCAGGTCCATTTCATACAGGCCGACGCCTAAAAAACTTGCCATTTCAACGGGAATATTGTTGTCGTCGGGACGGGGCCTGTTATAAGTGAAATTCATGATGCTAATCTCGCGGTTGCCGTCAGTAATATACCAGGGGCCATAATCCCGGGTCCAATAGGAGTCGTGTGGAGCGTGTAAGAAATTGCAATTGTCCATGTTCACGCCACCGGAACTGTAAGCGTTTCGGGCCTGGCTTTCTTTTGTAGGGCCGTCGACAATCGTGGTTACCATAATATCCTGCGACATATCCGCTACTAAAGAGACAGGTATGCCTAAAGGATAGGCAATTAAAACACCTTCCATGGCCCCAAACTCCTCGATATTACGAATAATAGTCGGTGGTGGCGGTGTCTGGGCCCGGCTTTTCAGGGATTCTAAGTAAGCCGGCATCAATGCCTTTTCCACTTCGGTCATCTCATGGCTGAGTTTTTTGTCATTACCATAAGCGTTAGAGACCACTAATACTAACATAAGAAAAAATAATACCATAAAACTGCCGTATTTCGGCAGCAGCCTCGCTGTTTTTTGTTTAGATAGAATTTGTTTAAATATCATGTCTACCTCCAGTTGACATAATAAACCAAAAAATAAAAAATAGCATCGGACTTTCGGCCTATTTTTGGTATTAAAATCGTTTTTAGAAAATACAACTAAAGTTTTACAGCGAAAAAAAAATATGTTTATTATTTCGGTATTTCGAATATTTTTCTGAACTTTTTTTCCAGTATTGTTTCATTCAGAAATGAAAATCATTGAAAACTTGATAAAAAATCTATGCCGGTTTTGTTGTTATCCATGAACGATTTGTGTTATAATAACTTTTCCACACTTAAAAGTGAGGAGGATTAAAGATGATCGAAAAAATGATATCCCATTACGAAATACTTGAAAAAATCGGTGAGGGAGGTATGGGCGTCGTTTACAAAGCAGAGGATACAAAACTCAGGCGAATCGTAGCCCTTAAATTTCTTCCTAAAAATTTGACTCGCAGCGAAGATGCAAGGAAAAGGTTTAAATTAGAAGCACAGGCAGCCGCTGCATTAAACAATCCGAATATTGTTACGATTCATGAAATCGATGAGCACGAAGGGAATATATATATCGCCATGGAATACCTGGAAGGAGAGACCCTGAGAGATAAAATGCCTTATGTGTGGAACCAGTTTGATAATCCCGTCAATAACAACGACCCCTTTAAAACCCGGGAAATTGATCTCGTCTCTTCGGATAAACATCTTGCCCCCCAGCCCCACCCCATCGATATAAACACCGCTCTCGACTTTGCCGTGCAGATATGTAACGGTTTGGAATCCGCCCACAAATTGGGAATAGTGCACCGGGACATCAAGCCTCAGAATATTGCTGTCAACAAAGATGGAGTAGTTAAAATACTGGATTTCGGCCTGGCAAAACTTACCAGGGAAACGAACGTAACCAGGGAATTCGCCACCGAAGGCACCATCTATTATATGTCACCGGATCAACTTACCGGAAAAAAGATAGACCAGCGTACAGACATCTGGTCCTTCGGCGTGGTCCTTTATGAGATGCTAACCGCCCAATTACCCTTTAAACACGATAACAACCAGGCCATAATGTATGCCATTGTAAATGAAAACCTGCTGCCCCCATCCGAGATAAGTGACGATATCCCAAGAGAACTGGAAAAAATCGTATTAAGATGCCTTCGTAAAGATCGGGATGAGCGTTACCAATCCGCGAAACCGTTAAAGATGGATCTCATAAATATAAAAAAAAAGCTGCAAAAAGATTCCAGTGAAATAGAAATAAAAAAGAAAAAAAAGGTTAAGAAAGAAACAGAGCGCCGCCAGGCTACCGTGATCAACGTGGAAATTTCCGCCTACAAAGAATTGACTGAAGCATTAGACGCCGAAGAATCCGCTTCCGTTATGAACAATTGTTTTGAAATGTTTGCCGCCATCGTCGAGAAGTACGGCGGTTGGATCGATAAGATAATGGAAAACAGTCTCTCCGCCCTTTTCGGTGTCCCTAAGGCGATCGAAAATGCCTCGAAAGAAGCGGTTAATGCCGCCATCGAGATGCGTAATAAAATACATTTATTTAGCAAAGAAAACAACCTCAAAGTTCCTCTCGATATCCGTGTCGGCATAAACAGCGGTATGGTCATTGCCGGGGCAATCGGCAAAGACGCACAGAAAGATTATACCGTTATGGGTGAAACCGTAACCATTACTTCCCAGGTGAAGGACTTAGCGTCGCCGGGCCAGATATATGTAGGCCCGCTAACCTGCAGAAACACACGGGATGACTTCGAATATAAAAAATTAAAGCCTATCACCATTAAGGGCAGCCCCTTTTCCATAAGTGAACTTTTATCGACAAAAACAAAAATCTACCGCCCAGGTTTTGCTTCCGAACGGATGATCCATTCCGAAATAGTAGGCAGAGATAAAGAATTCGATAAGCTGAAACTTAATGTTTTGAAACTCAGTGATGGTGAAGGAACGATTATTAGCTTGATCGGGGAAGCCGGTACCGGTAAATCAAGACTAATCACCGAATTAAAAAAGACAATAGACCCCCGGAAGGTTACAATCCTTGAGGGCAGAGCGTTATCGATGGGCAGGAACCTGAGCTACCACCCTATTATAAATATTTTAAAAGGCTGGGCAGAAATAACCGAAGAGGACAGTGAAGCGGAATCAATCTCCAAATTTGAGAAGGCGGTCACTCACATTACTCCCGAAAGCGCCGACGAGATATTTCCCTTTGTGGCAACCATGATGGGAATGAAACTCACCGGCAAACACGCAGAGCGGGTCAAAGATATCGAACCGGACGCAATGGAAAAACTCATCATAAAAAATATGCGCCAACTCATTATTAAAGGGGCTGACCGGCGCCCCGTGGTCTTCATTATCGAAGATCTGCAGTGGGCCGACAACTCTTCTATCGGTTTGCTCGAAATACTTTTCAGGGTAGCGGAAAAGCACCAGGTTCTTTTTATCAATCTACTCCGGCCCAACTACCAGGAAACCGGGGAACAGGTATTGGAAACCATTAAGGAACGATACGGCGAAATTAAGACGGAAATTTACCTCAAACCCTTAGATGAGAATCAATGTGAAACTTTGATCCGCAACCTGGTCAAAGGGAAACTTCCCGCAAGCACCAGGGCTGCCATTGTAAAACGGACCGGCGGTAATCCCTTTTTCATCGAAGAAGTTGTACGTTCCTTCATAGATGAAGGCGTAGTGGAGTTTAAGGACGGGAAATTAAAGGTTTCCGCGAAAATCGATTCCGTTGTAATTCCTGAAACCATCCAGGATGTACTCATGGCCAGGCTAGATAGACTCGATGAAATGACCCGGACAATACTGAAAGAAGCATCGGTAATCGGGAGATATTTCTTTCACAAAATATTAACAAAAGTCGCCAAAAGCAGCGAAGATATCGACGAGAGTCTTGAATACCTAAAAAGAATTCAGTTAATCCGCGAACGGATGAGATTTGATGAGGTAGAATATCATTTTAAGGATGCCCTGGTTCATGAAGTAACCTATGAATCCATCTTACTCAAAAAACGGAAGGAATTGCATCTTAAAGTGGCGGCAGCCATTGAATCCGTTTTCCCGGAAAGACTGCATGAATTTTACGGTATGCTTGCCCTGCACTACAGCCGGGGTGAAAATCCCGAGAAAGCCGAGGAATATTTAATAAAGGCAGGCGAAGAATCCTTAAAAGCCGCCGCTTCCAGTGAAGCGCTAACCTATTACCAGGAGGGCTTAAAACTTTACCTTGATAAATACGCAAAGGCTGCCGACCCGGAAAAAATAGCTTTATTGGATCGAAAAATTGCCATGGCTTTCTACAACAAAGGCAACTATGTCGAGGCGGTAACCCATTTCGACAGGGTATTGGAATATTGGGGCGTAAAAAGAACGAAGAGTAAAATTATATCTTTATTCCATTTCATCATCAACCTGCTGCGAGTTTTAAAAAATGTCTATTTCCTGCCTAGAAAGGCCAAACAAATCCCGGACAAAAGAGAGACCGAAATTATTGAAGT
>JAGLQA010000479.1 GCA_023137075.1 Candidatus Aminicenantota bacterium | reverse complement strand
AAAAAGAGATCTTCCCGGAATTTATTCTCTTTTACTAATTGCTGCAAATCCCTATTGGTTGCAGTAACCAGGCGAATATCCACCTTGGTGGGGGTATTTGATCCCAGCCGAACGATTTCCCGCTCCTGGATGGTACGCAGCAGTTTCACCTGCAGCTCGGGGGCAAGTTCGCCGATCTCATCCAGGAAAATCGTGCCCCGGTCGGCCTCTTCGAACTTTCCGGTCCTGGTGCCCAGGGACCCGGTATAAGCCCCCTTTTCCGCGCCGAACAATTCCACCTCCACCAGGGTTTCGGGTAGGGACGAGAGGTTGATCTTTACCAGTTTTTGATCTTTACGCCGCGAGTAGTAGTGAATGATATTGGCAATCACCTCTTTTCCCGTGCCGCTTTCACCGGTAAGCAGGATGTTGGCAGAAGAATCGGCAGACCGCATTACTATGTTCATTGCTTCTTGCATCCTGCTTGAATTGAACACATAGTTTTCGAAGGAGAATTTATCTTTCAAGTCCTGCTGCAGCCTGAGATTCTCTTCGATCAGGGTAACCTTCTCTAAGGCTTGCTCGATATTGTGCAGCAGCTCATCCATTTCAATGGGTTTGTTGAGGTAGGTGTAAGCGCCCATCTTCAACAGCCTGACAGCCTTTTCTACCGAACTGTAGGCTGTCATAAAAATGACGGGTGTTAAGGGGTTGATCTCTGTTATTTTCGCGAATAACTCTTCACCGCTCATGCCCGGCAGCTTGTAATCGAGAAGCGCAAGGTCAACCGGGTTTTCCCGGAAATGCAGCAGCGCCTCTTCACCGGTTTCAAACAGGGTGCAGTTATAACCGTTTTCCTGCAGGTTGCTGCGAATCACTTTGCCGGCAACCTTCTCGTCTTCGACGATCATAATATTGAATTTTTCTTTCATTCTTGCCTCCGGGCCATCTCATGGGCCGGTGGGCAGCCTGACTTCAAAGACCGTATTGCCCGCTGCCCGGGAAATCAACTCGATCTCGCCACTCAGCGCTTTTAAAATCTTTAACACGATGTGCAGTCCCAATCCCATGCCTTTTGCCCTGGTGGAGACATAGGGTTTGAAAATATCGGCAGCCTTGGGGCCGGGGATTCCCTTGCCGTCATCCTTCAACCTGATTATGAGTATTTTCTTGTCCATTTCGAAGGTCAACTCTAACATTTTGGCTTCGGCTTCCAAAGCGTTTTTCAGCAGGTTGAACAATACCTGTTTCAGCAGGTTGGGGTCTGCTTGTACCACCGGAACTTCGCGGACGTGAACCCGCAAAACCGCATCGTTTTTTTTGATCTCTTCAGCCGTGAATAATGTAAATTCCGACGCAAATCGCTCTAAGTCCACAGTTTGGTTTTCCGGGTGTATCTCTTTGGAAAGATCGGAGTAAGACCCGATAATGGCGCTTATCCGCTTAACCTCTCCCTTGATCGCGTCCCGGTAAAAGACGGCCTCTTCTTTTGAGCTTATATATTTCTCTAAAGCATTAAAAGAGAGATAAAGAGAATTGAGTGGGTTTTTTATCTCATGAGCGATTTCTGCCGTTAGCAGGGATAATTCTTTAAACCGCTCTTTCTCCTGTTTTTCCCGTTCCAATTCCCATTCCTTTTGAAAGAATTTTTTATCAAAATAGACGATCAGGCCGGTAAAGAGCAAAAAAACAATCGAAAAGAAAAGGGCCACTATTAAAAAATTCCGCCCCGCTGCCTGTTCAAAAGTATGTAAAAATTCGTAATTAAAACCGATATGCAATTTATAGGATTTACCGGTTTTATCCGGGAAACTGCCCTGGATATCGAATATTTTGCCGATGGGAGAGTTTATAATGTGGAATTGTTCCGGATCCTCCACCACCGGAAAATAACCTTCAAAACGGGATAACAGGTAAAACAATTCGTCATCTTTGAACAACCCGATATATACGATTAACTTATTCTCATACAGGCGGTCCAGGAAATCATGCAGTTTATCTTCCCCCTCTTCCAGAAGGTGGGACCCGGAAACCTCTACCAGGCTGCGAATAGTGACGCCTTCGGCAACGGTTATTTTTTCAAATTGCACCCTGATTTTTTCTTTATTAAAGCGGTTTAAGTAGTAAATGGATACGAGGATCAACAAAAAAGGGATGATAAAAAAGTAAAGAATTCTCTTCCTCAACGATTCCCCTTTCTTCTCATCCGGCCTTTTCCACCGCGTCTCATCTGCTTCTGTTTCCCCTGCCAGAGCGGGAAGCCGTACTTATCACGGAAATAGTAACTTTCCCCCCGGAAGGTGATAGAACGTGCGATAACCAGGTTTTGAGCCTGTGTCTTCGTATTTGAGCCGGTGACTTCGATGGCGCTTCCTTTCATTAATTCCAGGTCATAAAACCAACCCGGTGACACTTCAACCCGGTAAATCACCCCGCTTTTTTTCTCCTTCAGGTAAATAACCATAAAATTAATGTTGCGGTAGCATTCTTCTTTTTTAATTTCTAAAATCTCGCCTTTGAAGGTCTTGACCCGGTCCACCCGGTAATACTTGAATCGCCTGCCGGTACCCCTCTGCGGATAGACGACTGCCGCCGCAAGCATAAGCAGGCAGATCGACAGGATTGCTTTTTTCATTTCACACCTTAAAAATAGTACCCTATCCCCATATATATTGTCAACATTTTATAGAAGAAATAGTCATCGTTGGAGTTATTATCCCGTAAGGTGAAGTTGGCGGAAATATCAAATTTACGGTATTGTTTCTTCAGGTTGAAATTAGCAAGGAGCAAAACATCCTCCCGTTCCCTAATTGGTTCGCTGACATTCCCCTCCTCATCCATTACTGAAATTCCGGGGTAATCTTTGGCAAAATAAGAAAATCGCCCCTCTAAGGAAAACTCTCTAAAAAGGACGGCCTTGAGTATCACTGTCAGGCGCAGGCCGTCCCAGAGATAGTTGTCATTGTAGGGGTAGATAATATAGGCATTTTTTATCAGGGCGTCCGCGTCATCGAGACCGCGGAAGTTGTGGCGGAATTCCGCCTCACCCGTGATCCCGAACCGGGTGCCGATACCCTGTGCAGCACGGAGTAAACCGTAAAAGTTGGGCACCGCGGTCGTGTGAGATCTCGGGGCCGGTTGGGAGTTGCTGTTTTGTCCACTATTGCCGTTCATGTTCCCGTGGGATGGGTTGTAATAGTTGTAATTTTCTCCGGCATCGTATTCGTCGGCCACATGGGGATAATACCTGTAATTGATACCTGCTTGAAGCCGCAGGGTCGTTTGCGACTTAAAAAAACGGTTGATTTCTACAAAAGCCGTTTGATTGGAAAAATCGAAAGATGCATAATTGGGGTAATTTCTGCTTTGCGCAAGGTAACCGGCCTTCAGCAGTGTTTGCGGGGAGGTGTATAATCTAACGCCTGCCTGGAAGAGGGGCCCGCTGTAATTAAAATCCCGGTACAATTCCCGGTAGTTCAATACCACATAGCTGAGGTTCAGGTAGAGGGAATCCCGGCCCTCTTTTTTTAAGTAGTGCAGGAACTCGATGCCCGGTTCGATGTTGTAGGAATTAAACTCGGAATTTTCGTTGTAAATACCGGTCGACGCATCCAGGAAAAGATTGAATTTATTGATAGAATAGTTCAGGTCTGCCTGGAACCGGCAAACATAGTCCCGGACAGCCGTGGCATTCATAAAGATATTATCGCTGTAATAACCGCCGTAACTGACGCCGATATTTAAATCCCTTGCTCCGATGTGAGCGGATAATAACAAAATAATTAATATGATTAGAACATTTTTTCCCATTTTATGCACCATTTTAGTCGTATTAAAAAGTAAAGGGTGTAACGAATCAAGGAGGTGAGGCCGTTGTTGGCGGCTCACCTCCTTAATTATCTTTGCTGCTGTCATACCTGTTTTTTATCTTCTGCCGTATCTGCCGGTGCCCCTGCCGCGGCCCATGCCTCTTCCTTTTCTCAGGCTCTGCCGCCACTTGGGGAAACCGTACTCATCTCTCAGCAGTAAATTTTTCCCATCACGGATAACCTCTGCCGCGAAAAATTCATTCGCAAAATTACCGGTTCCTTTAAAGGCTTTAACGATGATTTTTTCACCCTGTTTGAACGCCCAGTTATTGGTGCTCAGGAAAGCGGCCGGCCCCAAACGGACCAATGATTGCTGTTTGCCGTCATCGACGGTCAGGTTGATACCGTTGGCATACCAGCCTCTTCCCGAATTACAATTCTCAACCTTGGCAATGACTCCGCTGAGCTCGACTTGAGACGCAGCATCGAAGGTGTGTACCCGGTTTACCCGGTTAGCATACCGGCGTTGGGGCTGCACCTGGGTAAAACTCAACGTCACCATTGCCGCAATAATCGTTACTACCAATATCATTTTTTTAGTCATGTTGACCTCCTTTAATTTTAAATTTCGTCATGCTTACAGTTAGCAAGATCGATGCCAACCTGATAAAAACAATCATGTACGGCGCGAAAGTGCCGCTGTAAAAAGGTTATTTAATATAAACGAATTTCATGAATAGGTATCCCCCCTTTGCTATTCGCAGAAATTTGCGAATTTCCTTCAAGATTTGCGGCATCGACCCGGCCGGTATTTTTGGGGGGAATGATTATTTTGTGATTGATTCTGAAGTCATGGGGAGACACACCGCCATATAAATCGGCAAAACGCAGTTATTGGCAGCTCTACCGGTTTAAAAAAATCCGGATAGGTGTCCCGGCACCCGGCGCGCAGCGCAGTGTGGGAACCAGACGGGTAAATTGGCATCAAAAATGCTAAAGTACGTATTGACATTAAAAATTGTACAGGAGGTCTGAAAATGACTAAAAAACTATTTATGTTATTGATTACGGTTTTGCTGGCAGCAGCGGTTGCGCTGGCAGCAACTAATGGTTACGGTCCCGGTGACGGAAGCGGGAATAATTGCCGTTTCATCGACGAAGACGGTGACGGTATCAACGATAACTTCAGGGACCATGACGGTGACGGAATTCCCAACCATCTCGATAAGGACTGGACAAGGCCCAAAGACGGCAGCGGTTATAAAAACAAGTACGGCAGCAAGAGTAACTCCAAGATGAGGAACCAGAACCGGAGAAACCTCGGTTCGTTCCAGTATCGTAACAATTTTGGTGGTTTTGGCAATGGCGAATGTAACGGCAGTGGACAGTTGAACGGTGG
>JAGLQA010000478.1 GCA_023137075.1 Candidatus Aminicenantota bacterium | reverse complement strand
AAATGGCATCCCTTTGAACCCGGCCATATAGAAGATAATACCCTGGCCTTCAATAGAAGCGGTGACGTTATGTTCACGGTCCCCCGGCCTATGGATAAGAAAGACAGTTATTATTGGATACGCTGCCGGTTGCTGCAAGGCAAGTACGAAGTAATACCTGAAATAAAACGGGTGAGGTTGAACACCATCCCGGCCCTGCAAATCGAAAAGGTAGAAAAGGAAAACCTGGGAAAAGGAAACGGGCGCCCTCACCAGGTAGTAGAATTAGAAAATAAGTACGTGATTGAAGGCAGTCTTGTGGTTGAAGTGAAAGGGCAAACAAAACAGGAAGATAGTAAAAAAGATGACTGCAAAAATGAATGGCCCGAATGGGGAAAAGTGGAACACTTCGAAGACTCCGGTCCCGATGATCGCCACTATATGTATGACCCGGCAACGGGAGAAATCACCTTCGGAAACGGCATAAACGGGTCTATTCCCGAAAGCAAAACACCCATCAGGGCCACTTATGAAACCACATCAGGAGAAAAAGGCAACCTGGACAAAGGCGGTACCTTTTTTATTCAGGAACCCGGCTGCGACGGCATTGTGGGGAAAAACCCGGAAAATGCCGCAGGCGGAAGAGACGCCGAAACACTAAAGGATACGATTCTCAGGGCAAAAAAAGATCTCAGAACCCCTTACCGCGCCGTCACCTCGGCGGATTATGAATACTTAGCACTCGATACCCCGGGATTAAATATTCTCAGGGCAAAAGCCTTCATACCGGGATTTGCACCTGGAAAGCGCTGCGAAACCGGTCCCGCAGTTACCGTGGTGGTCGTTCCCGATCCCGGCAGGGGAACGAACGTACCCACCGCCGGAAAAGGATTTTTATACACTATATGTGAACACTTAAACAGGTCGAGGCTGCTAACCATCCCGGTAAAGGTCGCTGCCGCCGAGTTTGTAAAAATTTGCATCGCATGCAAAATCCATGTTAAGAAAAAAAGCAGCCCCAGGGAAGTAGAAAACCGGGTGAAAGAGGCATTGGCAGACTTTTTAGATCCCCTGCGCGGTGGACCCGATAAAAAAGGTTGGCCCTTTGGCCGGTCGGTTTACCCGTCCGAGATTTACCAGGTGTTAGATAGGGTCGAAGGCGTGGATTATGCTGCCGAAGTCTCCATCCAGGCAGCGGGAAATTTTACCCGGGAACAAAATGTAATTCGGGTTAATCCCAAAACATTGGTCTATCCCGGTTCCCATAAAGTTGAAACCATATGAAAGAAGAGGAAATAGTAAAATGATACCCGGAGAAATAAAAACACAAATTTTCAAAACCCCGGACCAGTGGCAAAGCGGTCTATCAATCCGGCTGAATATGCCGGAATCAGGCGGAATCACCCTTTACCCTATGCCCGCCTTTGCCGGCTGGCCCCTTGAAGGGATTGGAGACACGCTTCCCTGCTGCCTGACAGTGGACCCCTGCAGCCAGGTTTATTTTATCGATAAACACACACAGCTCTATTGTTATAACCCGGCTAACCGATACCTGGAACTTATCCCCTGTATCGGCGGCAGCGGGGCGGAACCCGGGAAGTTTAATAACCCCACTGCCATGACCATTGATAAAAGGAACCTGTGGGTGCTCGACAGCGGCAATAAACGTATCCAGGTTTTCTCAAGAGAAAATTACCAGGTCAGGCATATTATAAAACCCCTCGAAAACCCGGTAGATATAGCATTAGGTGAAGACGGCTGCCTGTACGTGCTTCATAAAACCGCTGACCGGCATGTTCAAATTTTAACATATGACGCAGCCGGTGAACGGGTTTCAACGCTTCCGCTCGATTCGTACCTGGAAGATGCGGCAGGGTTGGCGGTTACACCGCAAGGCAGTCTCTATGTAATCGAGCGCAAACCCGCCGCACTGCACAAATTTTCCGGCACGGGAGACCATGAGCTCCTCATTAAAAACTTCAGCACTATATCTGAAAATTTCGAAGCGACACACCTAACCGTCGATAAAACCGGGAACATTTATATTGTAAATGCAGAGACGGGAATCCTTCATCTATTCGATCCCGAATTAAACCATATCGGTGCAATCGCGATTCCCGGATTTAGCGGTACCATCGAAGATATAGCCACCGACGCCTCCGGGAACCTGTATGCAGCCACCAATGAAGGTCTCGCTTTTTTTAGTACCCGGCTTACCCCCACGGATTTAACAGGCATTTATTACTCGAAAGTCTTAGACAGCGGCATTCATAAATGCCAATGGCACAGGCTGGGGCTACAGGCAAGTATTCCGGAAAACAGCCGGGTGGAAATCTACTATTGTTCCTTCGATGATGAGAAAATAAAAAAGGAGATCGATAATCACTTCTCCAACCCGGAATTATCCACAACGGAAAAGATTGCCGCCGTAAAAAAGATTTCAGCGGAAAAAAAGATTGCCTGGACCGGCCCGGAAACCAATCCCCCGGATATGCTGTTCCGGGAAAAAACCGGCCGTTATATCCGGTTGAAGATAGTGCTGTCAACTTTTGAAAAAACCGTTAAACCGGGGATAACCGGAATGAAGCTGTACTATCCTCGAATCACCTATATGCAGTATTTACCCGCCCTATACCGTGAGGATAAGGCCGGGAGCGAATTCCTGGAACGATACCTCTCTCTCTTTCAAACCGTGTTAGACGGGATAGAGGAACAAATCGATGAAGTGCCGGTTTTTTTTGATCCCGCTGCTTCACCCTCCGAATTCCTGCCCTGGCTCTCCACCTGGTTGGGAACCCTATACGATGAAACCTGGGAAGAAGAAAGCTGGCGCATTTTTCTTTCACGGGCCTATGAACTTTACAAAAAAAAAGGAACCCGCATCGGCCTGCTGGAAGTACTTGAAATATACACGGGCCACAAACCTTATATCATCGAGAATTTTCAACTGCCGGCCGGGTGTGGACAAACCGGGCCCGAAAGCACCGCCCCGGCAGGTGAAGATATCCTGTATGCCCCAGCCCTCGAAGCAGTGGTTAGGTTCAAAGAGTGCGCCGGGGACGAGGAAAAGGAGGAGCCGCTCCGGGTTATTTTATACGGTAAGAATTTATGTTGTTTTTGTGTGCTATTTAAACCCGGGGCCATGAAAGGCAAATCCCTCACCACCGTAAAAGGTATTATCGAAGAGTGGAAACCGGCCCATACCGGTTACGGGTTGGTTGTTCTTCAACCCTGGATATATCTTGATACGCACACCTATATTGGCGTAAATACCTATCTATCCGATCCTCGATTTATCCTGGACGACCAATCCGCGCTAGGTAGAAACACGGAAATCGGTTCCAGGGAAAAAGCCGGGCAGGTTGGCATTAAAGCCCGGGTCGGCATAGATTTAAGCTTGACATAACAAAATAAAAAAAAGGAGGATAAACATGTCCGAATGTAATGAAAATAACAATTGTAACAGGTTTAACCGGTTTCAAAAAAATCACTATTTTTACGGTAAGTTACTGGGTACGAGAGATTTTAAATCCGAGCAGGAATACCTGACCGGCAAACGTCATTTGCTCAACCGCTTGATTCCGGGGCCGGGCCTGGTCCGGGGAATCGATGCGGCCGGTTTAACTCTCCGGGAGAAAAACGGGAACATAGAAATAGAATTCAAAACAGGAGGCGCGGCAATCGATGGCTGCGGAAATGAGATAATCGTACCGGCTGACACAACGATGACGGTTTCAAAAGAGGGTGAGGACGATAATTTTACTTTGAGCAAAGATGAGATTGGGACCCACAAATATTTGTACCTGAAATACAAAGAACAATTTACCGAATACGTCCCGGCAGTGACAAGCCCATCATGCTGTGAAGAAAAATGCTGTCCAAACCGGATATTGGAAACCTTTGAGGTCATTGCCTCAACTCAAGAGCCCGGTGTAACCGGTGATAACGTCACCACCTGCCCGGATCTTACGAATTCGCTCGAAACAGGGACATTGAAAGACGAGATAAAACAATGGGTGGATAAGAAGTTGAGCGGGGAAAACATCGGGCCGGGAGACCAAAAGGTATTCCTGGCTTTAGTAAAAGCGGACCTATCGATTGACATGGAAGAAACCGTCGAATACCGTTCATACGTTTACAACAATATGCTGCTGTGGGAACTTTTGTACTGCTTAATATCCGGTTCATCCCCCTCGCAAAACGGAGACGGCTATTATCTTGCCGAAAAAATTGATTTTACAAAAAAAAATCAAGTCGAAACCATCGATCATAATTTTTTCCGCGTCCCCAGTGTGGATGTGTATCTGGAAGTCAAAGAGACTTCGGAGCAAGCTGAGATAGATACCGGGGATTTAACGGAAATCAAAGAAGTTCTTTTTTTTCTTAAAGAAACCCAGGCCGGCGACATAGCCGAAATGGTCGGTAAAAAGGTTGAGGACCTGGATGATTGGGCCATATCCCTGGGAGAATTTAAGAAAAAGTATGACAA
>JAGLQA010000477.1 GCA_023137075.1 Candidatus Aminicenantota bacterium | reverse complement strand
TTTTCTTGAACCTGGTCCGGGCGGAAAAACCCGCCGATTTTGAAAAATATTGGGCACAGTGGCGCGGCCCCTATGCCACGGGCGTGTCGCCTTACGGGAATCCCCCGGTTGAATGGAGCGAAACGAAGAACGTTAAGTGGAAAATCGAGGTTCCCGGCAAAGGCCATTCGACTCCCATTATCTGGGGCGATCAACTCTTTATCACAACTGCCGTTGAAACCGGAAAAGTAGGCCAACCAAAAGGAAAAGAGGAAGGCAATCAACGATCCCGCAGTTGGATGTCACCTACAACGACCGATAAAATTCTAAAATACGTAATTCTCGCGATAAACCGGAAAAGCGGTAAGATCATCTGGCAGCGAACCCTGAAGGAAGAGTGGCCGGAAGAGGCAAGTTCGCATAACCTGGGCAGTTGGGCATCCAATTCGGCGGTTACCGACGGCAGCCATCTATATGCCTATCTCGGCTCACGCGGCCTGTATTGCCTCGACATGAAGGGTAATCTTAAGTGGGAACGGGATTTCGGTCAAATGAACAAACGGATGACCTTTGGCGAAGGCAGCTCTCCCGCGCTTTACGGTGACAAAATCGTTGTTCTCTGGGATCACGAGGGGCAATCATTCCTTTTTATTCTCGACAAGAAGACCGGCAAGGATATCCGGAAGGTCGAGCGAGATGAAATCACATCCTGGTCATCACCCTTGATAATCAAGTATGAAGGAAAAGTCCAGGTCATCACCAGCGCAACGAAATTTGTGCGCAGTTATAACCTGGATACGGGCAAATTGCTCTGGAAAGCCACCGGGCTCACCGCTAACGTCATCCCCCAACCCATAGAAGCAAACGGTATCGTTTACGTAGCCAGCGGGTTCCGGGGCAATGCCATGTTTGCCATTCGCCTGAAAGGCGCCCAGGGTGACCTGACCGGCACCGATGCCATTGTCTGGAAATTAGACAAGAATACTCCCTATACACCCTCATTGGTACTCTATAAAAACCTGCTGTACATGTTGAAAAGTAATAACGGCATCCTCTCCTGTTACGATGCCCGGGACGGGAAAGAGTATTACAGCAAGCAGCGGCTTGAGGGGATGGGCGAAGCATACGCATCGCCGGTGGCTGCCAAAGACCGTATTTATTTTACCGGTCATAAGGGCACTATGTATGTGATCAAACACGGCAGCAAATTTGAAGTCCTGGCCAAAAACCAGCTTGACGATACCTTTAACGCCTCTCCTGCAATTGTAGGTAACGAAATCTACCTGCGGGGCTACAAATACCTCTATTGCATATCCCGGAAATAACCCACGGCATCTCGACGATCTCCCACCGGGAACGACTGAATTACCCCCTGGAAAAAGGAAGTTCCTGAAAATCTTCAAGAGGTTCGTCAAAATCCGGGGTCATTTCAAACATACCTCTGCAACTGCCGAATTTAGGGGTTTTCTGCTTATTCCCTTTTATTTTTTTCGATTTTTTTTCTGCCAGGGAATCGATAAAATTCATCACCTGTCCTTTTAGACTGTCAGACAAAGCATTAAACTTAGTATAAATCGATGTGTTTCCCATACTCTTATATTTAGCATGAAATCAACTAATTTTCAACAATTTTCCCGGTGATTTTCAGTTATTGAAAAAATAGGTGATTAATGATATATTATCTATATGGATATTGAGAAGAAGATCGAATATTGGAAAAAATCCGCTGAACATGACCTGGATACCGCGGAATCACTTTTTAAAGCAAAAAAATTCGATTGGGCACTCTTCCTGGGACATCTTGTTTTAGAAAAAATGCTGAAAGCACTTTATATAAAAAAAAAAGAAACCTTCCCGCCCAAAACTCATAATTTGCTCTTCCTTGCAAAAGAAGCCAAAATTCAACTGGAAGATGCAGATACCGATTTCTTTGAAGAAGTGAATACCTTCAATATATCCACCAGGTATCCTGATGAACAATTTAAGTTTTATCAACTTTGTACCGAAGAATTTACCGAAGAAAAATTACGAAAAATAAAGGAAAAATACCAATGGCTGAAAAAAAAGATGGCGTGAAAGAGATACTCAAGAGGTTGTTAAAAACCTTACAAGAGAATCGAATACCGATATCCGAGGCATATCTTTTCGGTTCATATGCTTATGGACACAATACCGAGTACAGTGACATCGATGTAGCGTTGATTTCTGAAGAATTTACCGGTGTGAGGTATTATGATGTAAAAAAAATCAGTCGCCTGGTAAGAAATATAGATTTTCGCATCGAAGTTCATCCTTTTGCACTTTCGGATAAGGGTGAATCATTGTTCCTGGATGAGATCATCCGAACCGGCATTCGCGTGGCTTGACCCCGCGGCGCGGGGAGCCGCTGAAGCCACATCGTGGCATCTCGACGATCTCCCACAGGATACGGCTGAATTATAATGAAAAAAAGAAGCTCTTCGAGATGGCCCGCAGGGCCTTCCGGAAAAGTTTTTGGTTCCACCTTTTTACAAAAAGGTGGGCGGAAAGGTGGGGGGAGGCAAAGTGACGAAGAATGTAGTATTTATCACTGCGGTAAATTACCCGGAAAAAATCGATTATGCCCAATTTTGTTTTGATACCTGGCAAGCGTGGTGCGAAAAAAACAACGCCCGTCTTTTTATCTGGGACACCCAAAAGGCTAAAACCGACACCATGCGGCCCACCTGGATGCGTTACCGGATGTTTGAGATCCTGGACCAACAGGGCATACATTTTGACCGGGCGGCCATGGTCGACGCAGACACCATGGTGCGCCGGGACTGTCCCAATTTCTTTAATATTGCGGCGAACCGTTTTTGCGTGGTGCGGGACAACAGGCGAAGCCGCTGGGTAAAAAAAAGCATCCGGGTATACCGTCATCTTTTCCCGGGAGTTCATCTCGATAGCAACGACTATTTTAACGCCGGTTTTATGATCGTCAACCGGGAACACAGGCCCCTGTTTAAGGCCATGCTGGATTTTTACAACGCGCGGGACACCCACTTGCGAAGGCTGATCAGGGAACACCGCATGGGCAGCGACCAGACCCCGCTCAATTTTATAGTCGCAAAAAGCGGGTATAAAAAAAAATATCTCCCCCGGGAATTTAATTACATGCATTTTATACCCCTTGTGTTCCGGAACCGTTTCCTGGCTGAACGCTTCCCTTTAAAAAACTTTTTAAAAAAGGGATATATTTTTCATTTTACGGGAATGAATAAAACCTTGAACAAAAGGTTCATGGCACGGACCCGGGAAGCAATGGAAAAAAATTATGAAAGAACCGACCTATCCGAAGGTATCGATTATCATACCGGTTTATAACCGGGGTTTTATGTTACAGCGGGTCATCCGCAGCCTAATGGACCAGTCTTATCCCAATATCGAGATCATTATGATCGACGACGGCTCCACCGATGACTCTTACGCGATCATGCGGCAATACCCGCAAATCCACGCCTTCTCCCAGGAAAACCGGGGGCCCGCTGCTGCCAGGAATACGGCTCTAAAACATACGACCGGCGACATCGTGCTGTTCATGGACAGCGATGCCATTGCCCCGTCCGACTTAGTCGAAATCCATGTCAAGACCCTAAGCAAACATCCCGGGGCCATTGTCCAGGGCCAGGTGATTTCCATTATGGATTTAGATGATGCCTTTGTTGTTCCCTTTTCGCTGCGTCACTACTCACGCGCTTTTTTCGCGACCGGCAATGTCTCTGTGCGGAAAAGCTGCATCGATGAGGTGGGTGGATTTGACGATGCCACCTTCCGCAAAGGTTGGGAGGACTTAGACTTAGGATTGCGCCTGCGGAAGAACGGCCTAAAAGTCAAACGCCTCTACAAACAGGGGTATGTCTGGCACTTTGAAGGTAGTATCCACGATGAAAAAAATATATACGATTTTTTTGCAGACCGTTTTATCGAGGGGCGCTCGGCTGTGGATTTCTACCGTAAGCATCCTTCGTTTTCGATCAAATTGATGACCCTGGCAGGAAGTTTTTTCTTTTTCCTCGATAAAATCCTGTTTAACGAAAGTTATTTGGAATCGACGAAATTTTACAACCGGATTCTGTCTCTCCGGAAGCGGGGCCAGAAAGGCGCTGCCGTCTCAAAAATGCACTTTGCCGGTTATCATTTTTATCTGAAAGGAATCCAGGAGAGAATAAAAGAAGACGGCTACCTGCTAAAAAAGAGCGGCCGTCGGAAGCAACGAAATAATGACCGTCAAGTTCCGGTGAAAGGAGATCATTCAAATTAATTCGGATAAGTTCTTTATCATCATTCATAATTCAGCATTTCGCTTAACTGTTACGTGTATACGGGATTACCAGGTACCCAGATCCTGCAGTTGCCGGGTGACGGTTCCGGCCCAATCCCGGTTGGCCGCGGGACTGGCCGGGCTGGGGTGTAGTATCTGCCCTAGCCTGACGCCGCATCCCTTTACCGCCTGAAATGCGCGTTGTTCCGTGAACCGGCCTATGCTGATCAGCCATTCCGGTTCCAATACCTGTACTACCTGCCGCAGGTGCCGGTCACAGGCAGTATAGAGAGCCTGCTTTTCACCGGATTTAAGTTTATCGGGCGTCCGGTTACGTCCCCCGGCTTCCATGAACACTAAGGGGCAATAATTGGCCACAAAATGGTTTTTGAAAAAACTTTCCGCACTGCCGAACCGCTCTTGAAAGAGCCCCCAGAACCGCCTGCCGCTGACTTCGGAACGGGGGCAGGCAAATCCCAGGACCGGGCGTTTGGGGTGTTCCGGTTCCGGTTTCTCCACTGCCGTATCGATACCCAACCACTCCTTGACGGCGGTGATTTCCCCGAAAGGAACACCAGTCTGGGCCATTCCCCAGGGACCGGGATTCATGCCTAAAAAAACGACTTTCTTTCTCGAAGCACCGAACTTTAGCAGGTAAAGGGTATGGGCATCCCGGGCATAGTCCAACGGGTTGTAGATGTAAGCCACCGGGTCGGAGAACCGCAGGCCGCCCACGTCCCGGCTCAAGAGGCGGGCCGCATCGATCAGTTTTGTTTCAATAGTCATTATCATGTTCCCATACACATAAACTTTTGTAAGTGTCGACTCTCCGAAAAAAGAAGAAAATAAATTTCTTACTTCGGCACCGCCTTATTTTCAACTTTTTTGGGGGCCAGGAACTTATTGTAGAGCAGGAGGGCGATAATCGTAACAATACCGATGCTGCTGAATATTAACCAGAGAGTGCGCGGCTGGTTCAGGTTGTCTACGAAGTGGACATAGAGCTTAGCACCCACGATACCCCCTACCGAACTTCCGAACACGCCGTAAAGAAAGATATACCCCATATACATGGCCTTTTTCTCGGTTGGTGCGATCAGGCCGATATAACTGATAAATTTCGGATGGGCCGTCATCTCACCAATGGAAAAAACCACGATACCGGCGACAAACACCCATATATGAGTAGAAATTGCCAGCATTCCTAAACCCACGGTACCGATAGCAATTCCGGTAATCATTGTGGGCAATGCTTTTTTCTTTTTCACGACGCTGGAAACGATTAATTGCAAAATGATTATCGTTAATGCATTTATGACAGTAACATGTTCCACGTCAAAGAAAAAGTTTAACTTGATACCGAATATCCCCACCAGGCTGTTGACCGCCTGGTTAACGGCTGTCGCGTCTACATAAGCCTGGACATACCATAATACGGAATCAAACATCTGGAAGTAAAGCACCCAGAACCCCGAATAAAGGACGATCATCAATAGGAATTTAGCATGGTCCACGAATTTGTGGGTGTCGGATTTATCGATAATAAACAGGGACATGAGGGAAAAATAGACAACCGAGCAAATAATTTTACCCAGGGTATCGATACCCGGCAGAAAACAGAGGGCAATGATAACAGCCGGCACCATCAACATGGAAACCTGGAAACCGGAAGATTGAGTGTCGGCTCCGGCAGCCTGCCGGGACCGTTTGAATGATAACGCAACAATAATAAACCCGGTTGCCAACAGTGATATGACGAAAAAGAGAAAAAAAGCACGGCTGTTTAATTTATTGTGGAGCCTGTCGCAATCTTTACGGTTTATTCCACGCAGCTTAGGGGTTTTGTGCAATTCTTTCAGCAGGCTATCTGCGTAATTCGAGTATTCAGCCTGGTCTTTTAATGAAATTGTATATTGATTGGGAGCTGTTTCCCGGATGCTGAAGTCACCGCTTTCTGCCGGATCCACCGCGAATATTAACTCAATCTTCTCATCCGATCGCCTGATATAATCTTTGATATCTTCAACCGTCACCGGGTTTAAATCCGGGTTGTCTTCTATCTTTTTCAGCAGGTCTTCCACAAAATTGTCGATATAAACCGGTTTGTAAATTACCAGATCAAAAAGCGAAGGTGTCTCTTCTCTAATTTCCAGGCGGTAGGGGTTTTCTTTTTGCATGTTCCGGTTAACCGTAACGATCAATGTTTTGTTTTCCTGTTCGATGCCGATGGCGGGGAATTTTTCAGATGCCGGGGGACGATCAAAATAATTACTCACCGAAAACCCCAACAGCACAGCCAGAAGCAGGATGATAACAACCCGCCAGGCAGCTTTTTTCTTCATCAGGTCGTACATCAATACGATGGGGGAGTAGATAATTTCAAAGGCATTGGCCAGGGTCTGGATCATACTGGCCCTGTCTCTCTGTTTGGCACTTTCTTCGACTTCTTGCTGTTTTGTGGGGTCCTTGAAGAAAAAGGCGGTAGGTATAATCATGGCCGCCGTACAGATGCCGGAAGCAATAATTACATAGGCAGGATTCATGCTCTTCAGCACAGGCACAAGAACTAAGGGAAACAGGAAGGCCCCTAAGTTTATGGACCAGTAATAGATGCCGAAAGCCTGGGTACTGTTAGATTCATCGGTTATTCTGGCAATGGTTCCGGAAATAAGGGGTTTAAATATACCGGCGCCGAATCCCATAATGACTAAACCGAAAAAGACTGCGGAGTAGGTCGTCATTTGACTGGTTAGGAAGTAACCGCCTCCCAATAAAGCGAAAGCCACCATCAACATTTTGCGGTAACCGAAACGGTCGGCCACGGCGCCGGATATAATCGGTAAAAAATAGAGCAGTGGTTGGATGACTCCTTTTATCACACCGACGCTTTCTTTGGGAATATGCAATGAATCCACAAAATATTGCGACAGGAAGCTCATCATGCCGTAATAGGCACCTCTTTCAAAGAATTCGAACATTACGACCAGCCAGAATTGGCTGGAAAATTCTGTAAAAAATCCCTTTTTTTTCTTTTTGTCAACGTTCATTTTGTCCTCGTCTGATATTTTTAAATGCAATCATATCAATAAATCCCGAAAAAAGCAAGAGCTAAGTCCAAATTCCAGGGATACATCATTATCATGATTCTTCATATATTTAATTAAGCTGCCTAAAAAGATTGTGGCAGGCTGTAGTCGGAATCCAATTTTCCA
>JAGLQA010000476.1 GCA_023137075.1 Candidatus Aminicenantota bacterium | reverse complement strand
TAGAAATCAAAATTAGAATTGCTGTTATTCCTCTGATCTATTGACTCTCCTCAACATCTGTTTTAATATAACCTCCTATGAAAACAGAAATTTTAAATCTGGAAAAAGTAATGAAGAAAGTGCTTGATTTTCGTGATAAGCGGGACTGGCAGCAGTTCCACGATCCCAAGAACCTGGCAGAAGCCATTTCCATCGAAGCTGCTGAATTACAGGAGGTTTTCCTCTGGAGTAAGGTCGTGGAGTCGAGACGAATTGCCGTTGAAAAAAAGGAGAAAATATCCGAAGAATTGGCCGATATCTTGATATTCTGTCTATTGTTTGCACATGAAACCGGCATCGATATCGAAGACGCAATACTGGCAAAAATTAAACGGAATGATAAAAAATACCCGGTGGAGAAGTCAAAGGGCAGCAGTAAAAAATACAAAGATTTAAAATAACCGGGGATTTCTCCTTTATTTTAAAAATTGAAAAGGGTAAAATATCGAATTATAAAAAAATGAACGAAAAAAAAAATAAACAAACCGGGAGGAAATCCGCCATGCTGGTTCCAACAATAATCATGGGTGTACTGGCTTTTATTCTTGTGGGCATCGCTTACGCTAAAGGTGAAGGCGTATACGCAGCCGGATTCAAGTCCGCTTTTAAAATGATCATCGAAATCCTGCCGCTGCTGTTTTTTGCTTTCGTTATTGCCGGTATGATCCAGGTGCTGCTGCCGAAAGATCTTTTATCCCGCTGGGTGGGTATGGAATCCGGGCTGAAAGGGATCCTGATCGGTACCCTGGCAGGTGGAATCACTCCCGGTGGACCTTATGTCAGCCTACCCATGGTGGCAGGATTGTTGAAGGCCGGAGCCGGTGCCGGAACTATGGTGGCGTTTCTCACATCCTGGTCACTGTGGGCTGTTGCCCGCCTACCCATGGAATTCGGTATCTTAGGCTGGAGATTCACCCTGCTACGGTTGGCCTGCACTTTTTTCTTTCCCCCGGTTGCCGGGTTGATCGCCTTAAAGCTCAGCGATTTTTTAAAATAGCAGTCACCCGGATGAATGCCTTTTTGCAATGAATAGGCAGGCTGCGGCAAAAGTTGAAGAGAAATTCGAGAACTATTGAAATCATGGAATATTTGATTTAAAATAATAGTCTTAAAAAACGTTTCAGGGTAATTAATAAAGGAGGTAATATGAGTGAATCCACTGAGAACCAGGTTCATTTAAAGGGGTTATCCGGTGCCTTCAAAGACCGGGAGTATATTGTGAATAAGGATGAATTCGTTGTCGGCAGGCTGCCCGAATGTGATATGGTGATTCCGGAAGATACCATCTCTTCCAGGCACGCGAAAATAATAAAAGGGGAAGAGCATTTTGAAATCCGGGATTTGGGTTCTACCAACGGCACCTTTGTCAATGACGAAAAAATCGAACAGGGCATTTTGCGAACGGATGACAAAATCACCTTCGATATATACGAATTCCGCTTCTCCAATCCCTATGATGTACCGAGAACGAAACTGGTTGATTCTCCTATGGCTGATGCCCCCGATAAAACGATGATTCGCTCTCCGCTTCGGGAAACACCGGTTGAAGAGCAGACGGTGAGGATACCCCCCCAGGATCAGACAGTCCAATTACCCCAACAGGATCAGATGGCGCAAATCCCACCGGATACAGACCGGACAGTACCGCTAAGTGCCGAAGAATTAACGGAGCCCCTCAAAGAGAAAGAGCCGGAAGAACGAAAGCGTCCGGTCGCCTCCAAAAAGGGAGGCAATACTTTCGCGGGTCTTTTTCTCGGAATACTTCTTGCCCTAATTATCGGGTACATCGGTTCTTTCGTCGGGTCCTGGTCAACCGTGAATTTTTCCACCGCCAATATACAACAATTGCTGCTAAATGCCGTTAATGTTTACCCTTTTTACCATGTTTCCACCGTCTGGATGAATATCCAGTTCACTTTTCCCATTATTATTGCCCTGACAGGTTTAATCCTGGGGCTATTAATAGGGGGGTGGCTTACCCGGCGTATCTCGCGAAAAAGCAGGGCGATCGGTTCGTTCCTTTTCGCAGTGTTTTACATGATCACAGCGCTTATTGCCCAATTTGCAGCAGCTAAGTTTCAATTCACCGTCATGAAGGATTTATATGCCATCGGGATCGCCTACCGGGAGCCCTTGATAAATTTCTTCTTCACCATGGGGTCTATCTTTGTTGTCGGTTTTATACTTTCCTTTATCGGTTCTCTTTTCAGCAGAAAATAA
>JAGLQA010000475.1 GCA_023137075.1 Candidatus Aminicenantota bacterium | reverse complement strand
TCAGCGCTAACTATTTGAGTAACATTCGCACACACCGACCCTTTTTTTCTTCAATACATTCTTGTGTCCATGCGGAAAGAGCAACAAAGGACTCTAATGGGCCAAGCACAACGTCTGGCCGGAATCGATAATACGGATTTTTTGTAAAAGTCTTCCATACTCATTGTTTAACGCTTGCATGAGTGGTGGTTTGAGCGCAACGAAAACCATCCACTCAATGCATTTGTTGGGTTCTGTTTTACTATATTGTCACTTAAAATCTGATTTATTTGTTTTTTCCTCAAGTGCTACAAAAAAACATGACCATATGTGCTTGGATAATTCCTCATCATCCGAAGAATCTACCAACATAACCCATGTTGATTTATTATCTGACAAACCAAATGATAACTCCCTATAATCATTGTGCTTCAATACAAGCCTGAGAATATCCACCTGTCTGCGATGTGGTACTTTTTCATCCTCTATATTGCCAAAACCATCATTCCCAAAAACTGCAGTTATTCCGTTATCCCAATTCATCGCACCACGATGAGGCGAATTTAGTTGATGTTGGCTATTGATAAAATTTGCTGCTTTTTCAGCCTCTTTTTTCCAATTGAATTTTGACAGTTCCTCATCAAAATATTCAGCAATTTTGTTTAAATTGGTATTAGATAGACTATTTATTCGAGCAATAATATCCTTAAAATCTATTATATTTTCTTCCACTGTAAAGTGGAAAGATTGTATGGTCTTAAATGGCTTTCTGTATAACTTCTTATTTGTGAGTAAAAAGACATACAGAGTTTTATATTTTTTGTGATGTTCATGCGTAAAAAATTTCTGGATAGTTTCTTCAATTTTCTGTCTTTTATTTTGCCTTGTAACTTGAACAGCAACTTTATTTAAAGAATCACCCAAGTCAATTCCTACTTCATTTCCCGTCGTGTTTAGGTTTTTTAAGTTCCAATCGAATAATTTGTTTAGAAGACCTGCAGAGAAATTTTCAGCAATCAAGTTACCATCATTTAAATTAATACTTGAAACATTTTCAAGATAATATTGAAGTATCGTTAGCTTTTCTATAATTCTTTTTATTTTGTTCTCTCTATTGAACATCTATCAATATCCCAAAATTTAGATATAGCGCCGCCCCAACTTCTTTTTATATTGTTATATATCATACTGTATTTGAACAAAAATAAAATAAAATGTCAAGGAAAAATTCGATGATATATTGACAAATCAAAAAAAAGAGACAGGAAGCTTATTGACCCTCCGGGATTCTTAAAATATCGTACGAGAACCGTAGAGACGTAAAACCTTGCGTCTCCGGATGAGGGGTAATAAATTACCAAGATAATAAAGGTTACATCCAACATTCCTCTTCTGCCACGGTATTTGCAGATTTTAGGTACCTGTTTATATGGTGGGGCAACTTTCCCGCCTTTTCCGTGGGGCTACTCTTTAAAGGTTATCCCCAATTCGTCTAACTGCACCTGGGAAACAGTGGAGGGCGAACCGGTGAGCAGGCAGAGAGAAGAGGTGGTTTTGGGGAAGGCAATCACTTCCCGGATCGACGCTTCGCCGCACAACAGCATAATAATACGGTCAAATCCAAGGGCAATGCCTAAGTGAGGTGGGGCGCCGTATTTCAGGCCTTCTAAGAAAAACCCGAATTTCTCTTCCGTTTCTTCGTCACTGAGATTTAAGAGTTTGAATATCTTCTTCTGCAGCTCGATGTCGTTGATCCTGCGGCTGCCGCCGCCGATTTCTACACCGTTCAACACCAGGTCATAGGCAATGGATTTTACAGCAAGGGGTTCGGTTTCCAACTTGTCCGGCTCTTCCAATTTGGGGGAAGTGAAGGGGTGGTGATTTGAATCACAGCGTTTCTCTTCTTCATTGTAAAAGAAAAGGGGGAAATCGGTTACCCATAAAAATTCGAATTTGTCTTTGTTTTTCTCGAGAAACTCTTTGCCCGTGAATTCTCTGAGCTTGCCGCTTAAGAAGAGCGCTTCCTGCTCCGCGCCGCCGAGCAAAAACACGACATTCGTTTTTTCGATGTTGTTTTCTTCGTAAAAGACTGCCATCAATTCCGGGTCGACTTTTAGCGAAGATTTAAAGCCGTTTTCCGTATTTTTCATCCAGATGGCTCCTTTGCCCCCCACTTCCCTGATATAGTTGTTGATATCATCCAATACCCGGCGCGAATATTTTGCCGCTTCGGGGAGTACCAGGCCTTTGATCTTTCCGCCGCCGGCGATGATGCCGTCAAGCAGGTTGGAGGCCAGTTTTTTCGCGGCAGCGGTGAAATCCTTGATCTCATGGGGGATTCTCAGATCCGGCTTGTCCGTACCGTATTTTCCCATGGCTTCTTCATAGGGCATGGTGCGAAAACCGGTCTCGATCGTTACCCCTTTGAGCGCGAA
>JAGLQA010000474.1 GCA_023137075.1 Candidatus Aminicenantota bacterium | reverse complement strand
GTGAATTCGGGCTGCCGGTCCGCTCTCAAATCTTCATCCCGGAAACATTTAACAATTTGATAATAACGCTCAAACCCGGATACCATGAGCAATTGCTTGAACAATTGGGGGGATTGGGGCAGGGCAAACATGCGTCCTTTATAAATCCTGGAGGGCACTAAGTAGTCCCGGGCTCCTTCGGGGGTGGCTTTGGTGAGCATGGGCGTTTCGATATCAAGGAAACCATACCGGTCTAAGTAGTTGCGAATCGCTAAATTGGCCCGGCTTCTTAACCGGAAGTTTTCCTGCAGTCTCAGGTTCCGGAGATCCACATAGCGGTGCTTAAAGCGTAATTCATCGGAGACCTGGTCGGTGGTTTCCGGGTAGAAGGGGGGAACACGGGATTCAGCCAGGATGCGAATCTGCTCGGCTGCCAATTCGACTTTGCCGGTATAGAGGTCCGGGTTGGGGTTTGACCTGGCCACCACGGTGCCTTTTACGGAGAGCACAAACTCGCTGCCGATTCTTTTGACCGACTCCCGGTCGCTAAAATTCTCATTTATAACGATTTGCAGCAGCCCTTCCCGGTCTCTCAGGTCGATAAAGGTCAGACCGCCGAGTTCTCTCTTTTTGTTGACCCAGCCGTATACTTCGATGCGCTTGCCTATAAATTCCTCGTTGATTTTACCGCAAAAAAATTCTCTTTTTAATGTTAAATGTTGGTTTTCAGCCATTGCTCTAAGTCCTCTTGCTTAATCGTAATTTGTTCCCGGGCTTTCATGTCTTTAACCGAAATGGTATTGTGCTGCAATTCCTCATCTCCTAAGATAAAGGTATAATCGGCAGAGATGCGATCGCCTTTTTTAAATTGCTTCTTCAGGTTTTTGGCATCGTATTCCATGTAGGCGTGAATACCGCTGCTCCACAGGGTTTCACACAGTCGCAACGCGTGATCCAGCAGCGCCGGGTTCTGGTAGGCCACCAGGATCGTCTTCCGCTGCTTGCGGTCGATATCTTGCAGGTGGAGAATGATTCTCTCCATACCGGCGGCAAAGCCGGTTCCCACGATATCCGGGCCGCCCAATTCATTGGACAGGTTATCGTACCTGCCGCCGCCTAAAACGGCATTCTGGGCGCCCAATTGGTTGGAGGTTATTTCAAAAGCTGTTTTGGTATAATAATCGAGTCCTCTTACGATGCGTGGGTTGATTTTATATTCCACTTTCAACACCTGTAACGCGGTTTGCAGTTCCGCGAAATGGGTGTCGCACTCCCCGCATAGATGCTCGATCATCTTGGGGAAGGCGGCTGAGATTTTGATGCACGACTCATTCTTACAGTCAAAGATTCGTAGGGGATTGGTTTCGATGCGTCTTTGACATTCGCCGCAGAGTTCCTTTTCCTGTTCTTTGGCCGCGGTTTTCAGCTTCTCTAAAAAGCCGGGGCGGCATTGGCCGCATCCGACGGAGCTTATCTCGACTTCGGTACCGCAAAGATGGATCTCTTTTAAAAAGTTGAAGGCGGCGTAAATCACTTCGGCATCGACCCGGGCGCTTTTATCCGCGAACACCTCTATCCCGAATTGGTGAAATTGCCGCATCCGCCCTTTTTGCGGTTTCTCATAGCGAAACATGGGGCCGATATAAAAAAACCGCAGGGGAAACATCTCGTTAAAGAGATTATTTTCGATAGCCGCGCGAACAACCGAGGCGGTGTTTTCGGGGCGCAGCGTTAAACTCCGGCCGGCCTTGTCTTGAAAGGTGTACATCTCTTTCTGTACGACATCGGTTTCGCTGCCGATCCCCCGGCTGAACAGTTCGCTGTGCTCGAATATGGGTGTACGGATTTCTTTGTAGAGGAAACGGGAAAAGTAGTTCCTGATTTTATCCTCTAAATACTGCCATTTGCCGATTTCCGGAAAATAAATATCTCCGGTTCCTTTGGGTGCGGCTATTTTGTTCATAAATACCCCAATGACTCTAAGATTTCTTTATGCCGTTCGTTTATTTTCCCGACTTTTCCCTTGGTGGCCGTGATTATCCGGGAAATCTTCAAAACCGATTCGAGTAGTTCGGCTTTGATCTTTTTATCTTCCATAAAATCCTTGATATTGGTCGTGCCCCAGGTATCCTTCACGAGATTCACATATTCGATCCGGTCTTCCGTCCTGCCTGGGAAGAATAACACCTGGTAGGGGTAATCGATGATCGCAAAGGAATCGAAATAGGCTTCCGGGGAATAGGTTTCCAGCAGCAGTTTTTTCGGTTCAATCGGCTTGAAAACAGATTGCCCGTCCATGAAGTAGGGCTTTTTTATGTTGGCCATATCGAGGATGGTGGGAGCAACATTCAGGGTGGATACCAATGTGTCCTGTTTGCCTCGCTGCTTGATACCAGGACCCAGGATAATCAAAGGCACCCGGGTGTAGATTTTATGCAAATAATGAATGTGGCCATAGTGGCGATTGTATTCGCCTAAGCCTTCACCGTGGTCTCCCATTATAACAAAGGCAGATTTCTCATAGATATGGTTTTCTTTCAGGAAATCGATTAATCTCCCCAACCGGGAGTCCATGTACCTGACCTCCTGCCGGTACAGTCTTACCCGGGATTTCGGCCTTTCCAGCATCCTGTATAAGAACTTCACCTTTATGGGCAGGTTTTTTTTACTTTTATTGACCAGCACAACCTGGGATTCTTTTTTTTGGGTATAACAATTAACTTTATTTTTCACCTTTACTCTGCGCCATTTCGGTGTGGTAACTTCCATAAGACCGGGGTTTTGTTCACTGGTTATCGAAAAGTTCTGATAGGTATAAAACCCGATCCGGATTAGTCTCGCTTTTGCGTCGGCCGGGGGCTCACTTTTCAGGGTTAATATATTTTTGCCGGGTTTGATTTCAAGTTCGAGTTTAACCAGCGGCTGTTCGGTGCTTTTCGATTGAAAAACCTGCGAATCGTTCAATAAAACGGTAAAGCTTCCGCCCAAAAGGGGTGTGTAGTAGGGTTCATGGGGATCGGAATAGTGTATCCAGAAGAAGGATTTTTTTCGTGCTTTCTCTTTGATCAACTTAAAGGCGTCCCGGTTGACCTCCTCGGCATTTTTGTACCAGAAATAGGGCCTGAAATTTTCAATATAATCTTCAAAACCTTTGCTCAAGCCGAATTCGGCCTTTAGCACCCCTAAAGATATGACGGCGCCCGTGTAATACCCCTTACTTCTGAGCAGTTGAGCTAACGACGGAAAGGGCAAATTCCGGGGCTGCCCGTTATTGTATATTTTTAAGGTGTGGGGAGATTTCGAATATAACATCGACGCATGGGAGGGGAGGGTAATCGGAATCAGGGCGTAGGCGTTTTCAAAATAGACCCCTTCCTGCGCGAGCCGGGCTAAGTGGGGTGTTACCCCGTTATCTCTTCCGGTGGAATACTTCACGAAATCCGCCCGGGTGGTGTCAAGGGTAATTAAAAAGATATAGTCGGGTTCCGATTTTTTCAACATCTTGTACCCGGTTATAACGGCGGCTGTGAGGATCAAGGGAACCAGGATATATATTAAAATCTTCTTCATTTGTTAAACTCCCTTTCTAACATTTCGAATACCTTTTCAAGGCTGTACGATACAACTTTTGTCTTTCCGACGACTGCCATAAAGTTGGCGTCCCCGGCCCACCTGGGCACAACATGAAGATGAAAGTGGTCTTTGACACCGGCCCCGGCGGATTTCCCGATATTCATCCCGATGTTGAATCCGTCAGGATTAAAATTTTCTTTTAAAATGGATAATGACCGGTTCATAAGCGCCCACATTTCGATGGATTTTTCGGGGGGGATTTTTTCGGGCAAATCAAAGTGACGGTAGGGTACAATCATTAAATGCCCGGTGTTGTAGGGAAACTTATTTAAGATAATAAAAAAGGTTTCCCCTTTATAACAAACCAGCGACTCTTTTTCGGGCAATTTTAATGCACTGCAAAAAATACAGCCCTTTTTTTTTCCGATTTTGGAGATGAATTCCCATCTCCAGGGTGCGGGAAGAAACTTCATTTGTTTTTATCTATGGCATTCTCGAATAGATCGCCGATGGTGGTAACCTTATCGCTTGCGGACTTCGAATACTTCTCGATCTCTTCTCTTTCTTTCTTTCGTTCCAGAGCTTTGAAACTCAGGTATATTCTCTTCTTACCCGGTTCTGTCTGCAAGATCAATGCATCCCGGGAATCGCCGGTTTTGTACTTTTCTTTTATCTCTTCAAAGGTTAATCTTTTTTCATTGACTTCATTTATCCTGACAAAGCCTTCGATATTCTTTGATATTTCAACGGAAATCCCCTGTTCGGCGACTTTTTTGATTTTTATGGGGATAATGGATCTCGCTCTGTGGGCGGCGAAAAAATCGTGCCACTCATTGTCGGATAATTGTTTCGTTCCTAATTTAATCTTGTAATTGGAATCTAAGGTTTTGCTAAGTATCATAGCTTCTATTTTTTCCCTTTCTTTAAAAAATTCATCCGGGGTATCGATCCGGAAATAACTGATATCCGATATCTTGATAACACCTTCGACTCCCTTTTCCAATCCCACGAAAACCCGGGATTTTAACACCTTTTTAACAATGCCTTCTACTACATCGCCATCCTGGTGATTCTCGATATATTTCTCTTCCGGCCTCATCTCGAGTTGTTTTAATCCCAATTTTATCTTTTTATCTTCCGGTTTTATTTCGATAACCTGCACCCATAACTTGTCTCCCACCGCGACGTATTCCTCGACCGAATTGGGTTTGCCTTCCCAGGTCAGGTCGGAAATATGCAATAAACCTTCGACCCCTTCTTCGAGCTCGATAAAGGCGCCGAAGTCCACTGTTTTCGTTACCCTGGCGATCATCCGTTTACCTACCGGGTATTTTTTTTCAATATCGATCCAGGGATCAGGACTTTTTTGCTTGATACCTAAGGAAATTCGACCGCTCCCCTTATCGATTTCCAGTACCCGGGCTTCGATTTCATCTCCTTTTCTCAGCTTCTCTTTCGGATGATTTACCCTGCCGTAAGAGATATTGTCCCGGTGAACCAACCCATCCACGGCCCCTATATTTATGAAAGCGCCGTAATCGGTGATAGTGGTTACGACGCCCTTTACCAGGTCGCCTACTTTGAGGGAATCGAATAATTCGTCGATCTGCCCCTGCCGCTCTTCTTCCATTATGGTTCTTCTCGATACCACACCGCTCATCTCCCTGGAATTTAACCTGGTTACTTTGAATTCATACTCTTTTCCCAGCAAACCGCGGGGATTTTTTACCTTTTTTATATCTACCTGGCTCAGGGGTAGGTACATGGTTACACCCATATCCACTTTAAAACCTTTTTTATCATCCGCAAACTCGACGATCCTTCCGGCAACCGGTGTGCCTTTCTCATAGGCGCGCTTGACATTGTTCCAGCCTTCTTCAACCGCAACTTGCTTCTGCGACACCGTTATATAACCATGTTTTAGATTTATATTCTTGCACACAACGGTAATCGTATCTCCGATATTATATTTTAAATTACCATCCCAATCGATTATCTCTTCTTTATCCAGGATTCCTTCCGTTTTCTGCCCGATGTCGACAATTATTTTGTTGTTGATTACATCGATAATTTTACCTTCGATATGAGTGCCGGTTTCCGCAGTTTTTATACTGTAATTCTCTATCAACTCTGAAAAATCGACTTGAGCTTCTTCCTCGGATTCGGAATTAGTGTTGGAAATTTCTTTTGGTTCTTCCATTTTTTATCTCCTTTTCTATATTTTCTAGGTTATTAAAAAATCCCTTGATTTTTTCTATTTCATCCGGGGGAGTGGAGGCTCCGGCTGTGATTCCCACGGATTTAAAAAAACTCACCCGGTCTATAAAATCAAGGTTATAAAGATCGCTGCTCTTTTCAATAAGAAAGGTGTTCGGATTCTTTTCTAACGCAATTTCGAATAATTTCCGGGTGTTTGAAGAGCGCTTTCCCCCGACAACAATGACAAAATCGACCTGGGGGGCCAACTTTTTTATCGCCTTCTGCCGGATGCGGGTGGCGTGACAGATGGTATTATGGATTTCTATTTTTTCCGCATTGTCCAGTAGAACAGGCACGATCTTCTTGAAAAAATCCGAATTTAACGTAGTTTGGGCCACCACACCGATAGTTTTGCTTTTCTTAATTTTTTCTGCTTCAGCGACGGAATTGATCACATCGGCGCCCGGAGCATAACTTTTAGCAGCAATGACTTCCGGGTGATTCCCGTCTCCGACTATCACGACCCGGATTTTTTTGCCGTCGATTTTTTCAACAATGCGGTGTATTTTTTTCACGAAAGGGCAGGTGGCATCCAGGATATCGATATTTTGCTTCCGGAGTTCGCTTTCAACATCTTTGGGAATCCCATGGGTCCTGATAACGAGCTTTTTCCCGGGATCCAACTCCTCTAAGGATTCGATATAACCGATACCTTTTTTTTCCAGGTTTTTTAAGACAGTCCGGTTGTGAATTAATTGGCCGAAAATCTGAACATTCTGATTCTTTTCATTTAACCGTGCAATCAAATTCAAAGCTCTTTTTACTCCAAAACAAAATCCTGCCTCATCAGCTATATAAACTTTCATCTATTGAATAGGTTGTACTATATACTATATTCCTTTTTTTGTCAACAATCGGGTGGATTCTTAACGATTATGATTGGCGCCGCGGGAAATAATCAACAATTTGAGTTTATGCCTCATTTGTGTTATAAATTAGCTGCCATGAACCACGAGGAGAAATACGAATATATTGACGAAAATAAGTCTGTTATTCGAATTAACGACGATACCCACCCTCTCTATATCGTTAAAGGAGAAAAGACCTTTTTAATCGATTCGGGTATAACCGCAAAAGCGAAAGAATATGCCGCAGCTATTACCGAATGCTTGCGGGACGGGAATATCGATACCCTCTTGTTGACCCATTCCCACTACGACCACGTCGGGGCCTGTTCGTATCTACAGGATATATATAAGTTTAACGTTCTCGGTTCCCGCGATACGGCCGGCTTATTAGACAATCCCGATATTATCGAAATGATCGATTTTCAGAACCGGGAGCTGAAGGAATTGTTTACGGATCAACCGGACATAAAATGTGAAATGCCCAAAACCCTGGACAAAGTGAAAGAAGGCGAAAAAATAAGTGTGTCGGCGGGCAGGTTTTTTGAAGTTGTCGCCTCCCCCGGGCATTCATATTGTTCCCTTTCCTACCTGCTTCTCCCGGATAAGATATTGTTCCCCGGTGATTCTGCCGGAATGATGGAAAAAAATGGCAGAAAAAGGCCGATATTTTTTTCCGGTTTCAAAGATTACGAGAATACACTTCTCGGATTGGCCGGACTCGAGCCCGAAGTGCTTGCCTTTGCCCATGCCCATTATGTCAAAGGTAAAGACAGGGTGAGGGAATATTTTAAAGATTCTTTAGCCGAAGCCCGAAAACTCAAAGATAGAACCCAATCCGCTTTGATGAGATCTGGGGATATGATGGGTATTGTAAATGATCTTGTATCCGGGGAATATATTCCCAATTCGGTTTTAGGAAACCGCGACGCTTATATTATGCATTTCATGACCATGGTCAAAGTAATTAAAAGGGAATTTATAAGGGCAAATTACCAATAACTCCCGTCAGTCGGTGACGTGCATGATCTTTAATACCCCGGAAAGAGTACTCACATAATTATTATCATCTAACAGGGTAAGGGTGTATTTCAGTTTTTTTGGGGTTTTGCCGTTAAAGATATCCCCCACGATCCGCCAGGCGTCGGTTCCCCTGCCTGTCAGCACGTTAAGCAGCCCCGGGTACCCCCGGTATGCCCTATCCGGGATAGGAGTCTCCGCAAAAACGGTGATAAGGAATTCCAGGGTGTCGTAGTTTGAGCGGTTTATTTTTAAAAGCAGTTCTTCGTCCCCATCATATATCTCGAAGTCCCAATCGGCAAAAATAGCCCCTATTCCTTTGCTTTCCTCATTCGCAATTTCTATACCTACGGCAAATTTACTCTCGTTTGTGCTCTGGTAATACCGGGTTTCACAAGCGGCACTGTAAATATAGTAGCGCCCTTCCCATTTTTTACACCCGGGGGAAGATAAAAGTATGCTTAAAATAACGATAACTGATAAAAAAGATAGAAAATTCTTCATGGTCGTTTCCTTAACCAATTTAATTAAAACATACCTTAGCAGTTTTCAAACAAATAGTCAACAGGAAATCAACTTTTTTATGATTTTTTTTATCAGGTGCCGGCTTCGGAGGCTTCTCTCCCGGGTCTTTCCAGGATACCGCCTTCCTTTTTATCGGACCGTTTTAAGAGGATTGCGAAGAACAATCCTAAGAAACCGAGGGAAGCAAACATAATCATGCTGGACTTGTAAGATTTGGTGATATCCCGCAGAATGCCGTTTAACCAGGGAAAAGCAGTCAATCCAATCATCTGCACCATGGCCATAATACCGAAGGCCGTCCCGGTTACGTTCTTTTTCACCAACAATGGAACCGATGGCCACATGGCGGCAGGGATAAGCACAAAAGCGGCTCCTAAAACCATCATCGGTATCACGGGGTAAAGATGGGTTAGCCCCATGACTAAGTGGGCCGGTATGATAAGGATAGAGCCGATGATCATCATGGTGCTCCGTTTTCCCACTTTGTCCACCAGCAGCCCGACGAAAGGAGAGAGTACCATCGATGTGATCATAGGTATAGCGGTGATTCCGCCGGCAGTATCGAAGGGATGAAGGAAATTATAAAAAATCCGGCTCAAGAAACCGCCTGACGCTTCGACGCTTTTCACGATATGCCACTTTTCGACAAAAAAGTCGGGGGCAAGACTGGTAAAGGGGAAAATGGCCGAATAAAAGGTCACGCACAACAGTGATACATACCAGAAACTGGCTTTGAATTCTTTGATGTGTTTTATTGAGAATCCTTCATCGGCACTCTCGGATTTAAGCTGCAGCACCTTTTCACCCCGCTTGTCGAGCAGGTTGTAGATGAAGTTTACCAATAGGGAGAAAGCGCACAGGATGACGGCCGCAATCAGGGTGGCCTGGTAGTGGTTAAAATAGGTGGAGATCGGTTCGCCCGAATTAAAAGAGAATATTGTGCCGAGGCGCATGAAAACCAGGGACAGGGAAAAGGCAAAGGCCAATTCTTTCCCCTTGAACCAGCGGGCAATCATGACGTTCATGGCCACATAAAGGGGTTCGGCGCCTAAGCCCAGGATAAAGCGTCCTACCCAGATGAGGGTGGTATTACGGTAAAAGACGGCCACTAAGGCCACACCGATAAGCACGATGGTAGAAAATATAATACTGGATAACCGGACACCGAAGCGGTCCACCATGATTCCGCCGATAAGAAGTGTCAACATGGCCGCGATGGAATAGGCCGAATAAAAACTGCCCACTATCTCACGCCCTTCGCCAAGGGCTTCCACAAGAGATGCGGAAATCGCGCCGATGCTGTCGTAGGCGAAATAGCTGCCGAAAGCGATTAAGCTGATAAATATCAGGGTTGTAAAGCGATAAAATGCTTTAGACGGATGAAAGATACTCAGTTTTTCCATAATTTCCTCGTTCGAATAATTAATTTGAGTAATATTGAAAGCGTTTACCTTTTTTTAAATAAGTTTAATGATATACCAACCGTGAGACTTTTACAATAAAAAAACCGGCAAAAATTGTGTTAAATAATTATTACTATTGAAAACCGGGCCGTTTTTATTTAAAATCTTATTATGATAAAAAAGGAAGATATATTTAGCAAAGAAGAGGACAAAATGACCCACACAAAGCAGGTCGTCGGCCAGTTAAAGCAGCGGGGCGTAATCGATAAAATCGCGGAAGCAGAAAAAAACGGGACCAGCGCCGCTTTCGATGAAAGCAAATTGGCAGGAATCATCGATCACACCCTGTTAAACCCCGATGCCTCGGAGGCGCAGTTGATTCAACTATGCGAAGAAGCCAAACAATACGGATTTGCCGCGGTATGTGTCTATCCCGCGCACATCCCCCTGACAGCCGCACAATTGAAAAACAGCCCGGTTAAGCCCATTGCCGTGGTGGATTTCCCCAAAGGCGATGGGGCCGGCCCGGCCAAAGCTGCCGAAGCGCAGCAAGCCATCCGGGCCGGGGCAGAGGAAATCGATATGGTTATACATAATAGGGCCCTAAAGTCTAAGGATTACGAATACGTTTACCGGGATATACAAGCTGTCGTCGAAGCCGCGAGACCCCACATCGTTAAAGTGATTATCGAAACCGCAAAATTAAATAATGTCGAAAAAATCGCAGCCTGCACCCTGGCCAAAGCGGCCGGCGCCGCTTTTGTTAAGACCTCTACCGGTTTTGGCGGCGGCGGCGCCACGGTTGAAGATGTGGC
>JAGLQA010000473.1 GCA_023137075.1 Candidatus Aminicenantota bacterium | reverse complement strand
GTAAAGATCAATCATTACCTCCCGTAAGTCTTTTGTTTTGCGGCTCAAACAGGCTTAAAACAAGAATTATTCCCAATTACAAGTTAATCTATTGAAATCCTATGGGTTTTTTTATAAAATAGATAGAACAGCATGGATTTATATGCCTGTTACCCAAAATGATTGACTTAAACGAGAAAAAAATATGACTAAAAAAATCGCAGCCTTATGTGCTCTTTTCTTTCTATTAACCCCGGGCATCTTTGCATATATCGATCCCGGGACGGGGAGTTACCTGGTCCAGATCTTGATCGCCGCGCTGGTGAGCGTGTCCCTGGGGGTAAAAATTTTCTGGAAGAATATAAAATTTTTTTTTAAGAAAGTTTTTTCTAAGGATAAACCGGATTCCCAATAATGGATATAGTTAACCCGGCTTCTTTTCGTGACCCGGATGGGTTCCTGTTTACCCGTGACGGACAATTGCTCCGGCAGGTCAACCTGTCCGGAAAAGCGGATTACGATTCCTTAATGGATTCGGAACTCTACCGGACATTGGCGGAACGCGGATTGTTAATCCCGCACCGGGAGATAAACGCATCCTTTGCTCAACCCGAAACCGGTTACAAGATCATCAAACCGGAAGTGGTTCCGCTTATTTCTTACCCATATGAGTGGAGCTTCAGTCAATTGAAAGACGCGGCTTTACAAACCCTTGAGATTCAGGATATTGCTTTGCGGCACGACATGTCCTTGAAAGACGCCAGCGCTTATAACATACAGTTTTTAAAGGGCAGGCCTGTTTTTATCGACACCCTGTCCTTTGAAAAATACCGGGAGGGTGAGCCGTGGGTGGCCTACCGGCAATTTTGCCAGCATTTTCTCGCGCCTTTAACGATTATGAGTTACCGGGATATCCGCTTAGGACAACTGCTGCGAACCTATATTGACGGTATTCCCTTAGACCTGGCAATGGCATTACTGCCCCGTTCAGCTTATTATAATATGTCGGTTCTATTGCATATTGTCCTGCATGGCAAGAGTCAAAAACGGTATGAGGACACAATCCCGCGAAAATCCAATCGAAAATTGAGCCGATTGGGGTTTCAGGGCATTTTAAACAGCCTGAAGAAAGCGGTTCAAAAATTGACGTGGAAACCGGGTGGCACGGAATGGGATGAGTATTACCGGGGCACCAATTACTCCGCGGATTCCTTTGCGCATAAAAAAGCAGCGGTGGCTGAATATATCGAGCGGGTGAAACCGCGGGAAGTCTGGGACCTGGGCGCCAACACCGGCGTATTCAGCCGCATCCCGGCCGGTAAGGGTATTCCGACCGCGGCCTTTGACAGCGACCCGGCTGCTGTAGAAAAAAATTACCTCCTGGTAAAAGAAAAAAAAGAAGAAAGGGTATTGCCTTTGTTGATCGATTTAACCAATCCTACCCCGGGAATCGGTTGGGAAAACCGGGAACGCTTCTCTCTAATAGATCGCGGCCCGGTGGACCTGGTGCTGGCCCTGGCGCTGATTCACCACCTGAGCATCTCAAATAATGTCCCTCTGTCAAAAAGCGCGGCCTTTTTCAGCCGTATTTGCGACCACCTGATTATCGAGTTTGTGCCCAAGGAGGATTCCCAGGTGCAGCGTTTATTGGCGACGCGGGAAGATGTTTTTCCGGATTATACACAGGTGGGGTTTGAAAGAAAATTTTCCCGTTATTTCACGATCGAAGCTTCGGCAAAAATAAAGGATACACAGCGCACCCTCTTTCTGTTAAAGAAAAAGGGCTAAAACTACTTAACTTGAGCGGTTATTTTGATCATCTGCATCCGCTTTTTATAAGAATTGGTTCTAATCCGCACAAATTTAAAAAATTTGCCGCTTCTCATGGGTTTGAATTCTATCAATAATTCGGCCTCAGTTTTGGGTTTGATCGAAATCTCACTGAATTCGGGAATCAATTCCGGCACATGAAACACTTCTTCGATTTCTAAATCGATGGTGCCGATGTTCTTAATTTTGATCTTCCCTTTGTATTTTTTGCCGGCTTTCACTTCCCCGAAATCGATTGTATCCGGCTCAAACACAGGTTCAGAGTAGTTTTTCAGGATGATGTTCCCACTCAACATCAAGCGAATAGTAGGATTATCCGGATCATTCGTATGAACCGTCACAACCTTTGTTATGTGGCCATAATAACCCTTTGGATCAAACTTGACAGGTATGACACCTTTTTCGCCTGGTTTGAATTCTTTCTTTTTTACACCCACAGTGGTACAGCCACAGGAGGATAAAACCCGTTTCAAAATCAGCAAGCTGTCCCCGGTATTCTCAAACTCAAATTTAACGTTCGCATAATCTCCCTCTTCAACCTGCCCGAAATTCACGCTGGTTGCTTTAAACTGAATCGCAGCTTTTGAGAACAAAGAGAATGAAACCGGAACGATGATAAAAATAGCGATCAATATCTTTTTCATGTACACCTCGATTATCCTTGTAGTTGCTAATTTAAGATTTATTATACCACAAGTCCGTCGGAAATTCCAATACCCTGCAGGCACCCCCCCCCACCTGATCCTGTGCAGATTTACATGGTCAGGAGATAAATGCCGCCGATAATGACGAGAATTCCGCAAATCTTCTTTAAGATCAACGTACCCTTTGATTTCTCAGACCAATCAAGATACCTCTGTACCAATTGGGTAAAGGTGCCGGCCAGCACAATGACCAGGCAGTGACCGATTCCATAGGCCGTCAATAACAGGATGCCGTTAAAAAGATTTGCGGAAGACGAGTACAAAACCACAGCCAGTACCGGGGCCATGAAAGCAAAGGTGCAGGGGCCAAGGGCAATACCGAAAATAAGCCCCAAAAAAAATGCGGCTAAGGGTCCCTTTTTTTTAGATTTGATTTGCCCGAAACCGGGTAAGCGCAGCGGGATAAGATCCAGGAGATAAAGACCCACGATAAAAAAAACCACAGCCACAACATAATTCCCCCACTTCCCGATATCCCCCATCATCCCACCTAACAATGAAGTAATAACACCGATAACAGCAATAGTGAGGAGTATGCCGGAAGAAAAGGCCAGGGAAATATAAAAGGCTCTTTTAACGTTCATTTTCCCCTGCTCGCCGATGAACCCGATAATTAACGGGATACTGGTCAAATGACAGGGGCTTAATAATATGCTAAAAACCCCCCACAAGAAAGCGCCCAAAAGACCGACTAACAAAGTAGATTCGACTAAACCGCTGAACCAGCTAAACAATCCTTCAATCATTTTTCACCGCCCTGATCCTTTTTAGTGTTTTCCACCCTGGCCTTTACACCTTTTTGTTTTAACACTTCCACTAATTTTTCCTTGGGGAAAAAGCCCACATGCCGGAAATACTCATTACCCTTTTCATCTAAAAATATCTGGGTCGGAATCAACTTGATCCCATGTTTTTTTGCATAGGGCTTCCCCTTTTCTGTCCAGACATCGTGAAAAACAACCTTCACCTGGTGGCCGTACTCCTTCTCGACCTCCTCCATGATAGGTATCATTTTTCGACAGGGGATGCAGCGTACGGAACCCAATTCGATAAATGTGACTAAAATCTTTGACTCTGCTTTGGCCTCCATCTTCGCGGAAGAAGTGCCCTGTTTTTCCGCATCCTGTCCGGATGCCCATGCCAATGCACAAACCATAAAAATAAGAATTATCATAATTGCTGTTTTTTTCATTTATTGACCTCCACAACCCGGTTGGAGTTGTATGTTGTATAAGGCTATTGTCATAAGCCGATTTAAATCAAATTACTCTAATTTAATAAACGCCGACCCGCCTCAGCCACAGCGGTGACACGCTCGCCGGTTGCCGGGGATTTTCCTTTTTCCAGGCCCGTATCGGTGACCCTGAGATGATTAAATCCATCGATACTTTTGTCCTCTAAGGTCTTGCGGGCGCAATCTAAGGAACAACCATCAATGGCAAGCACTTTATCCGCGCTTTTTGCGGATTCTATCATATCGCTGATGTTACCGCCAATCCCGGCCAGGCAAAACATCTTGCCGATACCGGCAGCCGTCATCCGGCGCGCGGCCCGGTCGGATATTTCTCCTACATCGGCTGCGCCTGAACAGGGGAAAATTAACGTAACACCTGCTTCGCTTTCACAACCTTTTTTTTCTTCAACCATTGGATACTCCTTTATTAAAAATTTAATGGCTTAAACCAGCATCTTTTTGATGTCCTCTATTTTCGGAACTTTTCCGGCTACCTTGACAACTCCGTCCACTGCCAGGGCGGGGGTAACCATTACACCAAAATTCATGATCTCGTTGATATCCTTTATTTTTTCGATCTCATATTCGATGCCTGATTCGGCAGCCGCTTTTTTAGCCAATTCGGCCAGCTTGGTACACCTGGGGCACCCGGTGCCTAAAATTTGAATCTTTTTCATTTTTACCTCCGGATTACTTCCGGCAATCGCATTCCACATTGCCTTTGAGAATCTCTTTCCACTCGCCGATCACATCATGGGTCCAGCAGTCATCGGCTCCCGCGGCTTCCCGCATGGTTAGCGCCAGTATATAAGCGAGTTCCTTCACGGTCGCGCCGGCGGCCAGGGCACCTTTAAAATGCTTCAGCACACAGGGTTTCGACCGTGCTTTAATCGAAAGAGCAAAGCAGATGAACTGGTAGGTCTTTTCATCGATCATCTTCTTTTCCGCATGCATTTTATCGATCTCATCGAGTTTCCCGGCAAACTCCGGAAAAAACTCCGCTAACATTCTCATTTTTATCCTCCTGTAAATGTATAATTGTTTTTCAAAGCGCTGCTTGAAAAACGGCCCACCTGACGGTGGGGGCAAAATATGTCAAACATGTATCTTA
>JAGLQA010000472.1 GCA_023137075.1 Candidatus Aminicenantota bacterium | reverse complement strand
ACTAAACAAATAAAAACAACGGTTTTTTTAGTGCCGATTACACTGCGAATCACCAGCATGTTGGGCAGCGACAGAGCAGGCCCGGCCAGCAGCAGGGCTAAGGCGGGGCCTTTCCCCATACCGTTGGCCATCAGTCCCTGCAAAATCGGGACCTCTGTCAGGGTGGCAAAATACATGAATGCCCCCACTATAGAAGCAAAAAAGTTGGCAAATATGGAGTTTCCACCCACAAGAGAAGATATCCAATCCGACGGGACCATGCCTTCGTGTCCGGGCCTTCCTAAAAGAAAACCGGCCATAAACACCCCGAAAAAGAGCAGGGGCAAAATCTGTTTGGCATATCCCCAGGTGGAAGAAACCCACTCCTCGCCCTCATCTTTCACGGAATAGGCTGCCCAGGCTAAACCGATAAAGCCTACCGTAAAGGGAATCATCGGCTCGTGGCCGAAAAATACAGCCATAATCGCGGTAATTGCGGCAATGATAATCATCTTCATTAAATTGTAGTTGTACCGGAGCACCAGCACCACACCCAGCAGGAGAGCGGATCCGGCGGTAATGAGCCACTTCGAGGAATATATGATATACCACAGCCCCGCGCTGCTTTGCGGTTTGCCCCAGTTGGCAAAGATCAGGATAAAAACCATCAGGGCAAAATAGATGATGGTCTGGCCCAAGGGCCGTTCCTCACCCGCTATCGTGACAGCGGCACCCTTTTCTGTTCGTTCCGCCTCCTCTTTTCTGAAGATGAACTCCATCAGGAAACCGATAATCACGCTGAAAGCAATCGCGCCCACAGCCCGGGCAATACCGATCTCCACGCCCAGGACGCGGGCCGTCAGGATAATGGCCAGGACATTGATGGCCGGGCCGGAGTAGAGAAAAGTGGAGGCCGGGCCCAACCCGGCGCCCCGTTTATGGATACCGGCAAAGAGAGGCAGGATGGTGCAGCTGCATACGGCCAGGATGCTGCCGGAAACCGCCGCAACCGGGTAAGCCACGAGTCGTTTTGCCTGAGATCCTAAGTACTTCATGACCGCGCCCTGGCTGATAAATACCGATATGGCCCCGGCAATAAAAAATGCCGGAACCAGGCAAAGCAGCACATGTTCCCGGGCATACCATTTCACTAAGTGAAGGGCTTCCAAAACCGATCCATCGAAGCGGCCCAATCCCAAAGGCAGAAAGAAGGCTGTTAGGAAGAGGGCGATCATAATGATTAAGGGTTTATATTCTTCTTTCAAGTCCACAATTACCTCTTACAATTTTTTCTCACTTTACTGGCGCAGGTGAACATATCGATCACGCAGGGGGTGAGCAACTTATAGTACACCACGTTCTTCTCTTTCCGGTAATCGACGATCCCGGTCGAGAGTAAAACAGACAGGTGCTTGCTGACGGTCGACTGATCCAGCCCGACCATACCGGTCAACTCACTGACGCTGCACTCTTTCTCATAAAGTTTGTCCACAATCATTAAACGCGCTTCGTTGGCCAGGGCTTTATGAATCCGGGCCTGTTCCTTATAATAGTTTCTGTTTTTCATTTTGATACCATCTCCTATTATATGGCAATATTCCCATATTGTCAAGTACTAAATATTTTTTTTGCTCTTCGCGATATTTTAAACTCTCTCCCACTCCTCTCTCATGTTTCTAATTTCATTATCTATACTTTCTATATCAACATTTAGTATCCCTTCATAATCATTCGGATTAAAGGCATCTCTCTTTTTTTTCTTTTTATCGTAAATAGGCAGGATTAATACTTCAACTTTCTGATTTTTGAATTCTTTCGGTATATCGACAATTTTTTCCAACCTGTTACTCTCGACTATAGTGCGTACAAATTGCATTTTAGCCTCCTGCTATTTTTCGCGAAAAGCATTAATAGTATATTCTCCTTTGAAAAATCTGTCAACAAAATACCTTAAATTTATCCATTCAAAAAATCATATCATAAGATACCAATAATATTAAAAAAATCACGAATTCGTATGAGCTGTCCTCTTTCCGGAACAAATCCCGGATTCAACTTAATCCACGTACAGCGACAGCCCCATGAAGAGAGGCACCTTTTATTCAAGATACTATTAACCGGTTAATAGTAGAACACCCGGAACAGGAAGGTATAAAACCCGGAAGAAAAAAGGGCTGTGAGAGCAGCGCCTGGTTAAGCCTGATATTGCTGCATTTCGAGCCATGACTGCGTTTTTCCTTTATACCCCGGCAACCTGGCATCAAAATTGCTAATCTTTTTTTATGAGCAAAAGAATCAAAGTAAAATTTTTACATAAGAATTCATATCAGGAGGTAAAATTTATGAACAGAAAAAAAAGACTTTTTGCAGCCTGCGCTGCAGTGTTTTTTGTTTTATGTTTCTCAGTTGTCGGAATGGGCAACCAGAGAATGCCTGTGGCCACTGTGAGCATCGGCTCTTTCGGAATTAATTTCCAACCCAATGTTAGCTATGCAAAAGCGATTCTGGCGGTTTCCTGTCCCAACGGCCACGTCTTCTACAAATCGTTCGCTTCGGGCGTTACTCCCTATCTCGGACTCTCAGATGGAGATGTGTCATTCACCGATGGCTCCTATGCCTATGAACTAAGGCTCCTCCCTCATGTCGAGAAAGGTGATCTTAAAAATAGGAAATCAGCGATTCCGATGGAAAAGGCCATGATCGAATCCGGTCACTTTACTATCCAGGGCGGCAGTATCCTGACGCCGGGAGCACAGGAAGGCCCGGCAAGACCCCTGGATGTTCTCCACTATGACGACGTCATAATCACCGGCAGTCTGTGCGTGGGTTTTGACTGCGCAAACGGAGAAAGTTTCGGCTACGATACTATCAAATTAAAAGAGAACAACCTGCGCCTCTACTTCGAAGACACAAGTGCCGGGTCTTTTCCCAGCGGTGACTGGCGCATCCGCATAAACGATACCACCAGCGGCGGCGCATCCTATTTTGCCATAGAAGATGGTACTAATGGCAGAACCCCTTTTAGAATTGAAACCGGCGCCCCTACCCATGCTCTTTATGTCGAAGATTACGGCAGGGTAGGTTTGGGAACTTCCATACCTTATGTTGAACTGCATATCGTGGATGGCGACTCTCCGACCATCAGGTTGGACCAGGACGGTTCTTCCGGTTGGACCGCCCAGAGATGGGACCTATGCGGAAACGAGACCAACTTCTTTATCAGGGACGTCACCAACGGGTCCAAGCTTTGTTTCCGAATTCAGCCCAACACCCCCTCCAGCACGCTCAACTTGAAA
>JAGLQA010000471.1 GCA_023137075.1 Candidatus Aminicenantota bacterium | reverse complement strand
GTGGGGACGTGGGCATCGGCGTATCCAATCCCACACATAAATTGGATATTGTCGGCGGAGCCTATTGTGACGGCGGAGCCTGGGTAGCCGGCTCCAGCAGGGAATACAAAGAAAACATTACCGATCTCACCCTGAATGAAGCGATGAATGCCCTCGAAAATCTCGCTCCCGTTAAATTCAACTACAAAATAAACAAAGAAGAGGAGTACATGGGTTTTATTGCGGAAGATGTTCCCGAATTAGTGGCTACAAATGAACGCAATGGTGTGGCTCCCATGGATGTGATCGCTGTATTGACCAAAGTGGTACAGCAGCAGCAAAAGGCCATAACAAAACTCGAAAAAAAGATCGAAGAGCTTGATAACAGGTAATTCGATTTAAACTCAACCAGATAAAAAGCACGGAGGAAATTTCCTCCGTGCTTTTTTTTTATGGGGAATCAGGAGTTATTTCTGCGGCGGAATTATATTCATCTTTTTCATTTTTTTATGAAGACCGTGGTAGGTCATATTCAATTCGTCCGCCGATTTCGATTTGTTCCAGTTATTGCGTTTTAATATTTCTATAATCTCCTCCCGTCCCGGCTTGCGGTGGAAAACAACCGGCGGGCGGACAGACTGGTCCGCCCGCCCCATTTCCCTTTCCCGGTTTGCTTCATAATAGTCTTTAACCCGTTCGGACAGGATATCGAAAACAACGGTATCCCCGTCATCCGTCAGGTTCACAACACTTTTAATCTCATTCTCCAACTGTCTTACATTACCGCGCCAGTCGTAATTGACCAGGGCCCCAAAGGCCTTCAAGGAATAACCTTTAATGGAACGGTTACACCGGCGGCAAAATTTATCGGTATAAAAATTGATCAAAGGGGGAATATCTTCTTTCCTCTCCCGCAAGGGCGGAATCGTCAGGCAAAGGTGGACCAACCGGTAGTATAAGTCTTCCCTGAATTTTTTCTCTTTGATAAGCGCTTCCAGGTTTTGATTGGTGAGAGATATAATTCTCAGGTTTACTTTTATAGGAGTGGAACCGCCCAGGCTGTAAAACTCGTGCTCCTGTATCGCCCGTAAAAGTGTAACCTGAAGATTCAACGGCATATCGCCGATCTCATCCAGCACCAATGTGCCCCCAGAGGCCAATTCCAGCTTGCCTTTCTTACAGTTATAGGCGCCGGTAAACGCGCCTTTCTCATACCCGAAAAGCTCCGATTCTAAGAGGTTCTCAGGTATGGCCGCGCAATTCAGGGCGACGACTTTTTCCGGATCCCGCTTTGAACAGCGGTGGATCAAGCGGGCAAAAAGTTCTTTCCCGGTACCGCTTTCCCCCTGGATCAAAATATTGATGTCCGAGTCGGCGATTTTTTTTGCCTGCCTGATCAAATTTTTCATCTTATCATTGTTGGTGATTATTTCGGCCTCTACCTGCCGGTCGGTAATTAGCTCCCTGGTTAACTCCTTCTGCTCCTCGATAAATTGATCCAGCATCTCGATTTCCTTGGCCAGTGACAGCAGGAAGGCTTTAATATTTTTCCTGCTCAATATCTGCCCCTTTTCCAGGAAGTATACCAGGGTATTCGCTTTGTTCTTCAGGATCAATGCCTCGGAAGAGAAATCCAGGTTGTCGTTGGCGTACCTCTCGTGGAAGATCGAAGGATATTTCTTCAAAATTTTCTTGAGGAGATCAAAGGTTTCTTTTTTTCCACAAACCGAAAAGCGTATTTTCGTGTTTTCAGCGCCTTCCCCCTTCTCCACTAAGAACAGGGAGCCGAAACCGGGGACACGGGATAATTTTGCAATCAGGTAGGAGGTGAATTCATCAAAGCTTTCAAATCGCAACTTCCATTTGAAAATACTCTCTTCTATTTCCTTATGAATGGTTTGCAGTGAACGGGTGACGGCACTATTTTTTCCGGCGCTGCTTACTTTTTTGTCTTTTTTTTCTTTTACAAAACCGGGACGATATTTATCCGACAGGGAGAATTCGGACGTGTCCCCATCTTCCAGTGTGAATGTTACCTCCCCGGCTTTGAATGATTCGCCGATCCCGATTTTTGCGGTTTTTCTTCTCCTGTTATGAACGAAGAACCCGTTTGCAGAACCGGCATCCCGTACTAAGATCGAGTTCTTTTTCACATGAACATCTATATGTCTTCTCGAAATATAATCGTCATCGATGACGAGATCGTTATGTTCATCTCGTCCCACTGTTAACAAAGACTTGTAAAGCGGAATTTTTTTCGAAAAGCCATGCAGGGTATACAGTAAATATTTCATAGAGAAAGTATAAAAGAAATATCGTGTTTTTGCAAGCCCGGTTACTATTAACTTGTTTATAGTAGGCCCGGCCCCCCGCTAAAAGCCGAACGTTGTTCGCTCCTCCATCCGCCCCCGCGGCGCGGGGCCGCGGGGGTGGGATAGTGTGCGCCGACTTACATGATCTCTTCGGCTATTTTTTGAGATTTTTCTAAAATTTCCTGATGAATGCTGCTGTTGTGCGCATCCATGGTGACGACTAAAGGGAAATCCTCGACTTCGATAACCCAGAATGCCTCAGGGGTACCGAATTCTTCCAATTTATGTACGGTTACCACTTTTTTTACCGCATTGGCAATCAGGGTGCCGGCTCCACCGACGGCATGGAAATATACGGCGCCGCATTTCTTCAGGCCTTCTGCCGTTTTTGCCCCCATTCCGCCTTTGCCGATCACACCCCTGAGATTGTATTCGCAAACCACATCCGCCTGAAAGGGTTCCTCTCTCATGGAAGTGGTTGGTCCGGCGGAAACGAAGCTCCAGGTACCGTCTTCGTGTTTTTTAACTACCGGGCCGCAGTGATAGATGACCGATTCCTTTAAAACATCCCGGATAAAATCGGGTTTCTCTTCAACCATTAATTTATGCGCCTGGTCCCTGCCTGTCACAATTATTCCGGAAAGAGAGACCGTGTCTCCGACCTTTAGTTTACGAATGTCTTCCTCTGAAATTGGAGTTTTTAACTTAATCATAGCTCACCTCGCCATTTTTAATCGCCATGGTTTTTCTTCTAAATGCCCAACAGGTATATGAGATGGAAACAAAAAAGGTTGCCGGGTGCCTGTGCTGGGCGTCGATGAAAACATCCAATACGGTAGTTTTGCCGCCAAACCCCATGGGCCCGATGCTTAACTTATTCAGGTCTTTATACAGCTCTGTTTCCAGGCCGGCAAGCTCTTTCACCGGGTTTCTTTGCCCGATTTTCCTGAAAAATTGTTCTTTGGAGAGGGCGAAAGAGGTCACCCTGTCTCCACCGATACCGACCCCGATAACCCCGGGAGCGCATCCCAATCCCTGTGCTTTGACCACCGCGTCGATGATCAATTTTCTGACGCCTTTCAGGTCTCTGCCGGCTTCCAGGGGAGGGTGGGGCAATTTATATTGAATACCGACATTCTCGCTGCCGCCGCCTTTTAACATCAGGCGAATACGAACTTCATTTTTTTCCCATTGGTAAAAATGAAAATAGGGGGCATTGATGCCGATATTGTTACCGGAATTTTTACCGGTAATAGAATCCACCGCGTTGGGCCGCAGGTACTGCAGCTTGGTGGCCTCCTCCGCGGCGGCGGCAATGGCCTCGCGGTATTTTTTCTCCGGTTCGCCTTCCGGGAAATCGATGTAAAAAATAAGAGACCCGGTATCCTGGCATATGGGGGTGCTGTTTTCCCTGGCCATTTTTACGTTTTCCAGGATCGTGCCGAACACGTTTTTCGCCGGGCTGCTTTCATCCTCCAGGGCATAGGCATCGGTAAGGACCTTCTCGACATCAGGGGAGAGATCAACTGCCGCCTGGCGGATTAATTCCAAAATTGATTCTTTTAGTTCCATAGGTAAATCTCCTAAATGAATTGTTTTTTTTAACACTAATTATACGACAAAGTCGAGATAAAATAAAGTTAAAAAACTAACGTTTTAAATTATTTTTTGCTCCTACCCCTTTATTGATATTATTTCTCACAAAATTACCGTATTTGGACGGTGGATTTGAGTGGGCGATTGGGGGCCGCGGGATTACATTAATCCCCGGTACATACCGCCGTCGATCAGGATGGTTTCCCCTGTGATATAAGAGGCCCACTCAGAGGCCAGGAACGCGCATAAGGCGCCAAAATCTTCAGGCGCGGCGATCCTCTTTGCCGGTATGGTATCGATGATATTGGCCAGAGCCTCATCGTAAGTAATACCCTGGTTTTCAGCCTGGTTCTCCAAAAGATTTTCAACCCTTTCCGTCATAATAAAACCGGGCGCCAGGGTGTTTGCTGTAACATTTAAAGAAGCTATTTCGCGGGACAGGCTCTTGATAAAAGCCACCACCCCGGCTCTCGATACATTGGAGAGAGCAAGAGTGGGGATCGGTTGTTTGACCGAGATCGAGGTAGACGCGAGTATTCGCCCCCATTTCTGCTGTTTCATGAAAGGTAAAAAAGCAGTTACCAGGTTGATGGCGCTAAATAGATTCAGGTCCAGGGCTTCCCGGAAATCCTCTTCCGAAAATTGTTCCACTTTCCCCGGTGCCGGCCCGCCGGCATTGGCAAACAGGATATGGCAGGTGGAAAAATGGCGAATCACCTTATCCTTAAAATTTTCGATGCCGGAACGATCTTTCACATCGCAAACTTCAGCCAATACCTCTACCTGGTATTTCTCTTTTATCGCACCGGCCGTCCTGTTGATCGCAGCTTCATCCCGGGAGCAGATGGCCAGGTTCACTCCTTCCGCTGCCAGGGCTTCCGCCGTGGCTTTTCCCAATCCCCGGCTAGAAGCGGTCACAACTGCCACTTTTCCTCTAATATTTAAATCCATAAATTCCTCCGTTTAACGTCACATAACAAAAAAATAGGGTTTACTATCATTCTCTTTCTTTTTACAAATGTATGCGGGTGCCTGCAGAGCCGTCTAAAGCGCTGGCAACACTGTCGGCATTGGTTATAATCGCCGTTCCCCTCGTTTCCCGGACAAATTCGACCGCGGCTTCTATTTTGGGTCCCATCGAGCCGACCGGAAATTGCCCCTCGTCTAAATACCGCCGGGCATTCTCTATTTTCAAGTCAAAGAGCGCTTCTTCATCGGGTTGGCCATAGTTGATGCACACATGACCGACACCGGTCAATAGAAAAAAATGGGTGGCCTTTATATTAAGGGCAATCAGGCAGGCGGTCCTGTCCTTATCAATGACGCCGTCAACTAATTCGAAGGTATTATCCTCCCGGCGTATTACCGGGATACCGCCGCCGCCCCCGGCGATAATCACATCCACCTTCTCAAAGGCATGGACTATACTGGCAGCCGCAAAAATTTTAACCGGCAGGGGAGACGGTACGACCCGGCGATAACCCCTGCCCGCATCTTCAATAAAGGTCCAACCGGGGAACTTTTTTTTCAACTCCTTGATCTCGCCCTGGGTATAGAAAGGGCCAATGGGTTTGGCCGGATTCTTGAAAGCCGGATCGTCTTTGCCCACTTCCACCTGGCTGACAATGGTTAACACCTCGAAATCCGGCATTTCATAATTTATTTCATTAATGATTGCAAGTTCCAGCATGGTGCCGATCTCCGCCTGGGTGAGGGCATCACAAAGGGCAAGATTCAATGGCGGAATGTTCTCTTTTTCACCGGAAAGCTGTCTTAAATAGGCCAATCCAACCTGCGGGCCATTGCCGTGCACGACTACCACTTTAAATCCCCTTTCAACCAATAGCTTTATCAATTGTGCCGATTTACTCGCTTTTTTCATCTGCTCGGCTGTGAGGCTTCTGCCGTCAGAGAGAAAATTACCTCCGATTGCGACTACTACTGTTTTATCTTTTTTCCTTTTCACTGCAAACCTCCTGTCTCAGGTTTTTTGACCACAACTACCATACATAAAGGATAGGGATAGTTGATACAAAATGATAGGCTATTATATCATGAATGCATGAATAATATCAACACAATTTCAAAAAAACCGGCCCGGATTACAACTGCCGGTTGACATGCATTCTCAAGGGTTTTCCAAAAAAAATTCCGGTTTGTTGAAAATCTACCATCTTTAAACTATTATAAGTATGCCGCTAAAGCGGTAAAAAAATTAAAGGAGGTGATCTTTTGGAAAAAATAGAAACATTGAAAGACGGCACAAAATTTTTAATCAGGAATTTAACAATCGCCGACCTTGACAAATTAATGAAATTCTATAGAGCGCTTCCGATGAGTGACAGAAAATACCTGCGCATCGATGTGACGAAAAAAAAGCTTGTTGAACACAGGGTGCGGACCGCTGAAGAAAGACGGGTTTTCTGGATCACGGCTTTACACGAAAATAATATTATAGCAGAGGGGAGGCTTGAACTATCGAGCGATGACTGGCGAAGAGATCACGGAGAAGTTCGTCTCATTGTTGACCGGGCATTCCGGCATAAAGGAGTCGGGCTGATGATGTTACGGTCACTCTATCAAATCGCTGTTGAACGGAAGGTCAAAAAGGTGATAGCAAAAATGTTAAGACCCCAGGTGGGAGCCCGAAAAATAGCCAGGAAGTTGGGGTTTCGTGAAGAAATCCTCCTGCCGGATTATGTGCAGGACCAGAGGCATAAAACCCAGGACCTCTTGATAATGACCTGCGACATAGATGATTTCTGGAAAGAGCTTGAAACCCTGTATGTCGCTTCCGACTGGCAGCGCACCAGGTAACCGCCACTCCCCGCGCCGCGGGGTCGCCGACTGCAGCCTGCCCCGTTTGTTTGCAGCCACCGGCTGCGCTTTGAAAAAACCGGGAGTTTGTGATAAACTAACCATATGCACAGACGAGATTTTATTAAAAAATCGATCATCGCCTCAACTGGATTGGGCGCTGCCTGCTGCGGGGGAAAAGAGGAAGAAAAAATAAAGGTGGTTATTCTCGGATTCGACGGCGCCAATTGGGCGACTATCGATCCCCTGATAAAAAAAGGGGAATTACCCTTTCTTAAGAAATTAAAAGAGGAGAGCGCCTGGGCCAATTTCGAAACCTTTAAACCGGCCAAATCCAACGTGGTATGGACCAGTATCGCTTCCGGAAAAACCATGCTGAAGCACGGCATCCTCGACTATGTTTACCTGAAAAAAAACGGCATCAAGGTTCCCTATACCAGGGCCGACCGGAAAGAGCCGATGATCTGGCAGATACTTGATTCTTTCGGCAAACGAAGCACGGTTATCAACTGGTGGTGTTCCCATCCGCCGGATAAGATAAAAGGCGTAATGGTCTCGGATCATTTTCGCCGGGTAATACGAAAGAGAGTGAAGCGGGATAATAGCAGCGAAAGTTTTGCCACATCGGTGTTTCCGGCTGAATTTTTTGAAAAATTAATCCGGGTGGAAATGCGCAAATACCCGAAAGTCTTGCAGGAAACCGGCCTTCCCAATTTCCCGGGACTTTATAATCCCGAATCTCCCTGGGCTTATGCTTACAAGTTAAATTTATTGAAGGGATTCCCCATCTTTGCCCGCATGGACGCCTTTGTCGAAAAGATATCGGATTACCTGTATACGAATGTAAATGTTGATTTTTTCGCCACTTATTTTCGCCTTCCCGATGTGGTCCAGCATTTTGTGTTAAGTCTTTTCAAAAAAGAATATATCGAAGGGGTTTTGTCTGCCATTAAAACGAATACCCTCACGAGAGAGAAACATAAGGAAGTAATCGACAGGATATCGGGCTTTCTTAAACCGGTTTACCGTTACATGGAAAATATTATCGAAAAATATATAACTGAAAATCGTGATAGTAACACCTATTTTTTTATAATGTCGGATCACGGCTTTTCGCTCTATGATAAAGGTTATAATCATTACGGCCTTCCCGATCCTTACCAGGCGCCGGACGGTATCCTGTTGATCAAGGGGCCTCGAGTCAAAAAGGGCCGGATAAAAAAAGCCTCGGTATTCGACATCGCACCCACTATCCTGAATTTATACGACCTGCCGGTGGGCAAAAATATGGATGGCCGTGTACTCAGTGACGTATTCCGCTTTCACCGGAAGAAACGGTACAAAGTATATAAATTGAAGAAAGACGGCCGGATGAAGCGGGATGAGTCTTACGATAAAGAGACCCTGGATGGTCTGGAATCGTTAGGATATATTTAAAGGAGGTCAAAATGAAAAAAAAAATTCTTGTTTTTTTTATGATTTTTATTCTCTTCTCAAGTTTCGGAATAGCTGTAAAAGGGGACGCCCCTGTCCTATCTCTTGCCGAATTAGACGAACTGATGCAGGAAAAAACAATCGCAAATTGTGAAATAGCGATCAAGGGGTACGAAGGGCTGCTCAAAAAAGAGCCGAATAATTATAAGTTGTTATACAAAACGGCAAAAGCCTATATCGCACTAATCGATATTAAAACGTCGGCTATGATCGAGGAAAAAGATGAATATAAGCCGATACTGGCAAAGTATGGAGAAATCGCGAACGATTACGCTCACAAAGCCTATAAAATAAACCCGAAGGATAAAGAAGTGGTGGCCGCATGCCTGGTAGCTTTCGGCTACTATTCCTCAAGCTTCGGCATCTTTAAGGCCATATTTAAAGGCGCAGCCGGGCATTATAAAGACCTGGCTAAGGAACTTATCGAGCTCGATGACAAACACTCAGGCGGGTTGGGTTACCGGTCTCTCGGCAGGCTCTATCATATGGCGCCCTGGCCGGTGGGCAGTTCGAAAAAAGCCCTGAAATATTTTCATAAGGCTGCCGGAATCAATAAGGCCGTTTTGGAATCCCATTATTTCCTCGGATTTATTTATTTTGACAAAGATAAATACGACCTGGCGAAAAAAGAGTTCACCTATGTGGTGGAAAATCCATCCTGGGATGAGGAGAAACATTATATCGAAGAGTATAAAAAAGAATCGCAAAAATATTTAAAAAAAATCGAGAAGATTCAGAAAAAGAAAAAAAAATAACAGACCACGCGGCATCTTGAAAAACCTGTGGTTCTACTTAGAGAAGGAGTTAAGCATGGCTAATGAAGCGATTGTGACAACCAGGGCGCCGGGGGCTGTGGGTCCCTATTCGCAGGGTGTAAAATCGGGAAACTTCATTTTTCTTTCGGGCCAGATCGGCCTGGATCCCGCCACTTCGAAATTGGTAGACGGTGGGGTGGAAGCACAAACAAAACAAATTTTTAAAAATATCAAAGCGGTTTTGAATGAAGCCGGCGCCGGCCTGCCGAATATTGTAAAAGTAACGGTTTTTCTCAAAGATATGGATGATTTTAAGAAAGTAAACGAAATTTACGCCCGGCATTTTGAAAAACCCTACCCGGCCCGGTCTGCCGTGGCCGTTAAAGAATTGCCTCTTTCCGTAGACATTGAGATAGAAGTCATCGCTTCACTTTAATAAAGGCTTTTGAATTCAGGCCTGGGCTTGAAACAAAACCCGCATAATGTGAAAATAGTACATGTGCTTATTAAAGGTAAAAAATCTGTCGGTAGAGAGCCGGACAGGAGACAAAAAGAATCCTTTACGCCTGCTGAAGCAGGTAAATCTCACTGTTAAAAAAAATAAAATTACTGCCCTGATCGGTGAATCGGGGGCAGGGAAAACGATGTTCGCACGGGCCGTCTCTGCCCTGCTCCCGGAAAAGGTTTATATAACATCCGGAAATTTTTTTTATGAAGGGAAGGAAGTGGATTTCAATTGGTTGAAAAAGTTCAGGGCTAAGGAAATCTTCTACTCGCCGCAGAATGCGGCTGCTTCTTTAAACCCGGTTATACGGATAAAAAAACAAATCAACGAAGTTTCTAAAATTTCAGGCCCTTCTTTGATCGAAACATTAAAATTCCTGAATATCGCGGAACCGCTGAAATTATTAAACGCCTACCCATTTGAACTGAGCGAAGGTGAGAACCAGCGGGCTCTTCTGGCCATGGCGATTGCCATAAAACCCCGGCTCTTGATTTTAGATGAACCGGCATCCTCCCTTGACGGTGATTCCCGGTTGGATTTCATGGAATTGATTAAAAACCTACCGCAAAGATACGCTGTCAGTATTTTGTTAATCACCCACAACCTATCGATCGTCAGGCATATCGCCGATAATATCTATGTCATTCTACAAGGAGAGATCGTTGAATCGGGTGAACCGGCGGCCATCTTCCGCAATCCCTCTCACGCCTATACAAAAGAGATCGTTGAACTGCTGCTAAGCTGCGCAAATTAATTAATGGAAGAACCCACAGATTACCCGGATTAGCACAAATTTTTTATTAACTCAG
>JAGLQA010000470.1 GCA_023137075.1 Candidatus Aminicenantota bacterium | reverse complement strand
GTGGCATGGTCAGCCATACCGCTGGCCAGGAAAGCCACAAACGGCGCCACATCAGCCGGTTCGGTTAGCTTTGGCAGCGCTATTTCATCCAATACCGGCTTCTCCCCATAGGCATCGAAAAAATCCTGGGCCATATCGGTCCTCACAAAACCCGGCGCTACCACGAAGGCCTTTACGCCTTGTTTTCCAAAGGCCCGGGCAATGGAGCGGGTCAACGCTACTACTCCTCCTTTTGACGCGGCATAGGCCAGGTAATCGGCCCGGTCCCCTCTAAAAGCCGCCCGGGATGCGATATTGATAATACGACCACCGTCCCTGGCGATAAAATGCTCCAGCGCTGCCTTACAGAGCAGACCCACTGCCGTGAGGTTTACTCTCAAGGTTTGTTCCCATTTTACCAACCACTCCTCGACAGGGAGGTCGATGGGAGCTTTGACCGCCACACCGGCATTGTTGACCAGTACATGGATAGGTCCCAATTTTTCTTTTATATTTTCAATAAGATTAAAACATTCGTCGTAATTCTCTAAATTGGCCTGGAATATCTTCGAACCGTTGCCCACCTTTCCGGCCAGGTCAATAGCCGTATCCCTGTTTTTATGATAATGGATAGCCAGGGTAGCTCCGGCCTGTCCTAGATATTCGGAAATGGCCCGGCCGATACCCCGGCTTGCCCCGGTTACTAAAATATTCATGCTAATCAGGTTAATCTTCATCTATTCTCTCCTTTTATCGTCGGGAACCTCCTCCCTGCTGTTTTTTTCTTTTCCCGGAGATTCTTTTTTTTAAGAGATATGGGGGAAATTCCCTTGACGGAGTTCAACGTTTTGAAAGTATATTTTCCAAAATTTTCATTCACATTTTCCATGATAGCACTATTATACCAAATCTAATAAAAAAATTAAATCCCCTATCTAAAAAACATTGGTGGGGTCAGGCGATTTATTCCTTTAATAAACAATTGGCTCTTGCAAAACAACCGGCTATAGGGTATTATTATGTTATGGTAACACTATAATATAAGGAGTTATAACATATAATGAATGAATCGATTCCTTATCAAAACTTTTCCTCCTTTATACTGCGTTCGCCCCTGTTTCCCTTCAATTTTATCGAATCCCTTATATCAGGCAGGGATACGACAGAAGAGCAATTGCGAGAGGTATGCGACAACCCGGTTATCCGGGAAGCCATTTTTTTGGCGTCGCCCGATCTTTATGCACCCATGCAGGAGTGGTTAAAGGGAGAATTGGAAGACGCCAAGAAATTAGAACGGATGCTCTACTCCCTGACTCGATATCTTATCCGCATGTCCTCCAGACCGACGCCCTTCGGCCTGTTTGCCGGTTTTCGCATCGGTCGATGGGCTGAGGAAACCAGGATAGAACTACTGCCCCAGTCGGACTATTCGCGACACACTCGCATGGACATGAATTACCTCTGTGCCCTGGCCTTAGACCTGGCCAAACACCCGGTAATAAAAGAAAATATAAAATTTTACATCAATTCCAGCATTTACCCGGTGGGAGAACAACTGCGCTACGTGGAATACCGCTATGTCAAAGCCAGGCGCACCCACCATATCGTGGCGGTGGATCATTCCGAATATTTACAGCGGGTTCTGGATAAAGCGGCCAGAGGGGCTTATCTTAAGGAATTGGCCGGGATATTGGTGGACGATGAGATTTCTTTGGAAGAAGCAAACGAATTTATCGAGGAGTTAATCGATTCGCAATTGCTGGTCAACGATTTAGAACCGGCGATAACCGGCCCGGAATTTCTGCACCAGGTACTGGCCGTATTAGAAAATATCGACGGCATAGAGGACATCAAAAAAAGGCTCACCCGGACTTTAGCGTCCATCGAACAGATAGACCGCGGCAAAATCGGCACCACCATGCCCGAATACTTCCGCATCGTGGATAATCTTAAGCCTTTAGGCACGGAATTTGAATTAAAATTCATGTTTCAGACCGATATGGTAAAACCCACACGCCACTGCACCTTAGATCAGACTATTGTGGATGATATCCTGTCGGGCGTCGAAGTCATGAACCGCTTAACCCCGGCGGCAGAGGTTACAAATTTAACCCGTTTCAGGGATGCTTTTTTTGAACGGTACGAATCGAGAAAAATACCCCTGCTTCAAGCCTTAGATACCGAATGCGGCATCGGCTACAGGCAAACCGCTACCCAGGGAGATATCTCGCCCTTAGTGGATGATATCGCACTGCCTGATACGGACAGTGGAACCAGCGAATTAAACTGGGATCGCATCCAGGCTTTCCTTTTTAAAAAATACCGGGAGGCGCTGGCCGAAAAAAAATACCGGGTTGAGCTGACCGACGAAGACCTGAAACCCTTCGAACCCCGCTGGGATGATTTGCCCGACACCTTTTCCACCATGATCCAGTTTGTTAAAGCAGAAGACGAAGAGCGGAAAAAAATGGAAATATTTATGACCGGTTTCGGCGGGTCCGGCGCCGGGAATCTTTTGGGACGGTTTTGCCACGCGGACCCGCAGACCTTTGATTATGTAAAGGAAATTACGGCAAAGGAAGCGGAACTCAATCCGGATGTTATCCTGGCAGAAATTATTCACCTGCCGGAAGCCCGGTTGGGAAATATTTTACTGCGACCGGTACTTCGTGACTACGAGATTCCCTACCTTGGAAAACCGGCAGTCGCTCCCGAATTCCAGGTAAAACTACCGGATTTACTGGTTTCCGTACACCGTAACCGCATCGTGCTGCGCTCCCGCACCTTTAATAAAGAGATTATTCCCCGGCTCACCTCCGCTCATAATTATTCCCTCCGGGCTCTCCCGATCTATCACTTCTTGTGCGACCTGCAAACCCAAAATATGCGGGGTGGTGCCGGCTTTCGCTGGGGATCCCTGGCAGGCGAGTACGATTTTTTACCCCGTGTCGTGTACAAAAATATCATTCTCTCGCCCGCCACCTGGGATATTCAGAAGAAGGATATAGAGCATCTTTTCCGGCTCAAAGATCAAGACGACAAATTAATCGCGGCAGCAGCGGAATGGCGAAAAGCCAACCGGATCCCGGCCTATGTGGACCTATCCGACGGGGACAATAAACTGCTGATTAACCTGGAAAACCTGCTTTGCCTGAAAACCCTCTTTTCCGTGACCAAAAACAGGCCGGGTTTTCAACTTACGGAATTTTTATTCGATCCGGGCGCTACCTTAGTAACAGGCCGGGAAGGTGTTTTTACCAACGAGTTTATCGTCTCTTTCCACCGGGTCAAACAACGTAACAACCTCATAAAAAAGAATAACAATGGAAACAAAAAATAACATCCGGACGAACCTGCAGCGGACATTTATTATCGGTGACGAATGGCTTTATTACAAGTTTTATTCGGGGCCAAAGACGGCGGATCTATTATTGACCGAAATGATCAAACCCGCGGCGGAGAAACTCCTGTCCGAGGACTGTATCGACAGGTGGTTCTTCATTCGTTATCAAGACCCCGGCATCCATATCCGGGTCAGGTTTCATTTAGTCAAGCCCCCCTTTTTATTCAATGTGGCTCATTTGCTGCACTCACTAAGCCGGCCCTACATCGAGCAAGATTTAATATGGAAAGTACAGGTGGATTCCTACCAGCGGGAAATCGAACGATACGGAGTTTACTCTATGGAGTTAGCCGAGAGCTTATTTTTTCATGACAGCAAGATGATGGTGAACATGCTGGATATGATTGCCGGAGATGAGGGGGAAAAATATCGCTGGATGTTCGCTATACGAGCGGTGGACGCTCTGCTTGAGGATTTCCATTTTGAACCGGAAGGGAAATTAGAATTGCTGTCTGTTTTAAAAGAGAGTTTCGGCAGGGAGTTCGGCATAAACAAGAGCCTGCGAGACCAGCTAAAAGTAAAATACCGGGATGAACGAAAAACCATTGGGGTCGTCTTAGACCGCGGCCAGGATGATGAGAGTGAGATGAAATCCCTATTCGAACTGCTCACCCGGAAGTCTCAGGCGATTCGGCCCAGCGTAAACGCCATATTTAAGTTGGAACAAAAAGGCCGGCTGCGTCCGCTCCTGAACGACCTGGTGGGCAGTTATATTCACATGATGTTAAACCGCCTGTTTCGCTCGAAGCAGCGGGTGCACGAACTGGTTATCTACGATTTCCTGTGGAATTTTTACCGGTCGGACCTGGCCCGGCGGAAGCACGGCAAAAAAGAGAAAAATAGGTAAAATACCCGGTATTATTACAATATGAAAATTTCGATTATATTCGAGAACAAAGGAAAAAAAAATTTAAAAAGCGGCTGGGGATTCTCGGCCCTGGTGGAAAAAGGGGACGAAATGCTTCTTTTCGATACCGGCTGCTGCGGTACGGATACCTTATCGAATCTACGCTCCTCCGGAATTGCAGTCAAAGCCCTGACTAAAGTGGTTATTTCCCACTCTCATTGGGATCACACCGGCGGAATTTTTGAGCTTTTAAATATAACTCCCGGTATTACCTTTTATACAGGCAAAAACTTCGGGAAAATTTTCTCCGAGGAAATCGAAAGAAGAGGCGGAAAAACGGACAAAGGGAAAGACTGGCGGCAATTGGCTGAAGACATCTATATAACGCCTGAGTTAAAGGAAAATATGCCCGAGCAAGCCCTGGTAATAAACGGGACGGATTTCACCTTCCTGCTGCTCGGTTGCTCCCACCCCCGGGTCGAAAATTTTATAAAAATCACCTATCAACGTTTCAAGAAACCCTTATGTTTTGCGGGTGGTTTTCACTATTACCCACTCACTGAAAGAGAAATCGCCCGAAGAATTAAGAAAATAAAAAAATTCCCTATTCTCCGGGTATATCCCATGCACTGCACCGGTGAGGCCGGAATTCGGTTACTGAAAGAGGCTTTCCCTGTCACTGAGCTTACCACCGGGGATATAATCCACCTTTAATCTTCGCAAGGCGCCATTTTTTTTAGATGTCCTCTACTTTTGGTGAATAACTCACCTGTCCCCTTCCCCTACGCACCTGAAATTCCGCTGCAGGTAATTAAAAGCCGTCGTCCTCATCATCCAATTTTCCATAGTAATCCGGGATATTCTCATGGTCTTCTTCGGTGCAGTATTCAGTCGGTTCTGTCCCGGGAAGGAATGCCTCCCAGAAAGGGTGAAAGCAGTCTTCGGTCCATATTTTGCCGGTATATTTGTCGATCTTAACCATTATGATCCCGGCAGGTCTCCTGAATTCCTGAACTTCCGGGTATTTTTCTAAGTATTTTTCCATAAAACTAATAAAAATCGGACAGGCCGCTTTGCCACCTGTCTCGCCTCTGCCCAGGCTGTTTTTCGCCTCATCGCACCCGATCCAGACTCCCACGGTTACGGAAGGTGAAAACCCGATAAACCAGGCGTTGGTAAATTCATCGGTGGTTCCGGTTTTTCCGCCGATGGGCGCTTCCAAACGTTTCGCCGCCTGAGCGGTTCCCGACTGCACCACGCCCTGCATGAGATAATTCATGACATAGGCTGACTCTCTTTCAAGCACCTGTTTTCGCTCGGGCATATTTTCTTCGATGATGTTATTTTGATCCCGGATAGTCTTGATAAAGAAAGGCTTAACCCGGAGCCCTAAATTCGGAAAAACGGTGTAAGTCGCTACCATTTCCGACAACGACACTTCAAAAACGCCTAAGGAGATCGTCATGTAGGGCTTTAGCTCCGATTCAATCCCGAATTTTTTCCCATAAGTGACAATCTTACCCGGTGTCAGGTCTTTGACTATTCGTGCCGATACCACGTTCCTCGATAATTCAAACGCCCGTCTCAGTGTCAAAGGCCCCATAAACCCTATTGGGTAGTTCTGCGGTTCCCACAATTCTTCGGTAAAGAGATCAAAATCGGAGAAATACTCATCCTCGATGATCAGGGACGGGGTATAACCGTTTTCGATGGCGGCTGTATAAATGATCGGCTTGAATGTTGATCCCGGTTGCCTTTTGGACTGGGTGGCGTTATTCCACTTGCTCCTGGCAAAGGAGTAACCGCCGACCATGGCTTTTATTGCCCCGGTTTTATTCTCGACTACCAGGATGGCGCCCAGAATCTCGGGCTCCTGCTCAAGACCCACCTTTAACTCGTATTTTTTGGGGGGTAAATCGATTTTTTTATCCGCTTTCTCCTCTTCTAAATATTTTTTTAACGCCCCGCTTATTTCTAAGACTTTCAAAAGAGCAATGTCTCCTTTTTTCAATACTTTACTCAGTTTCCGTTTCGTCCATTTCGCATCCTCGGCATGCAATCGACCTCTAAAGTTTCCAACCTTGATGATGGCTCTTTTGTTGTTAACTTTCAACACCACGCCCTTAACAAGTTTGCCCTCTTCCAATTGGAGTCTTGCCCAGGATTTCAATTGATGCTTTTCCACATCAAGCTTGCGGGTTATTACGTTTAATGATTTATCGACACCCCGCCAACCCCTGCGTTTATCTATAGTTCGCAAACCCTCTCTTAAGGCGGTTTCCGCCCAACGCTGCATCTCACTGTTCAGTGTGGTGTAAACCCGCAGCCCCCCCTGGTATAATAAGGTGTCGCCATATTTCCCCTCGATGTACTTGCGGCTTTCTTCGATAAAGTAGTCACCGATAGACTCTTTATAAAAATCGGCCGGTCTTTTAGGGAGTTCTACTTTGACGGCAGCTTCACACTGTTCCCGGGTGACATATCCCATCTCAAGCATTCGTTTCAGAATGGTATTCCTTCTTCCCAGACAATTTTCCGGCTGCCTGAATACATTATATTTCCCGTTCGGACTTGGGGGAACCGTGCTTAAGAGAGCGGCTTCCGCCAGGTTAATATCCCTAACGGATTTCCCGAAATAGCGTCGCGCGGCAGCCTCTACCCCGTAAGCGCTGCCTCCGAAGGAAATCTTATTGCAATAGAAAGTCAGGATCTGCTCTTTGGAATAGTTTTTTTCGATTTGAATGGCCAGGAGTATTTCGTTTAGCTTTCTCGAGAATGATCGTTCGTTCCGCCTATCATGCAAAAAAAGATTGCGGGCCAATTGCATGGTAATAGTGCTGCCGCCGCCCAGATTTTTTCTTAAAATAACTCCCACAATAGCCCTGGCAAGTCCTTTGAAATCGATTCCCCAGTGGGAATAGTATTCGTTATCTTCCCCGGATATCAATGCATCCTTCAAAATCTGTGGGATATCGGCGCTCTTTACAAGGGTTCGTTTTTCTATGGCAAACTCTTTTATCAGGCTGTTCCGGTCATCGTAAACCGTTGTCATCACTTTCGGTTTTAGGTCTTCGAGATTTTGAATCTGGTGGGGAAAGCCCTTCTGGTAAACCAGAACCATCCCGATTAACGAACCGAGCAGGATGGTGATTACTATACTGAGTAGAAAAAAAATAACTTTGAGATTTTTTATAATAAAGGGTTTCATTTTTTTTAGATTTAAGTATACCATATTTATTCCTTACGCTTCAAGCATTATATTTGTAACTATTCAGCAAACCGCCTGTCCCCAACTTTATTTTCCAATTCAAAATTTTGGCTTTAATCCGGCCTGTTTGCACAACTAATTTGCGGTAATTCTATCAATAGTACGATGTCTTTTAATTGGAACTGTCTTGTCATCATTTGTGTAAATAGAGTTTTTTTTCCTTCCCTCAATAAATAGAAATAATTTTTTTTCAATATATGAAATTAATTCTTTTCGTTTTACCGACACGTTGAAATTTAAATTTCCGCGGCAGCGGGCACTTCGACAGTAATAGGCTCAAATAAGAATCTTCCCTGGGGAATTTCTTTTTTTAGTTGAAAATAAGCCAACATCATCTCCTTTAATGCATCTTCCAACATTTCCCTGCACTCTTCCAGGGTTTTGCCTTCTGTGATAACTTCAGGCCACTCAACGATTTGCCCCATGTAACCTGAACTTATTTTTTTATATTTAGCTGTAAAATTGCTTAACATTGTTTTCCTCGTGTTCGTTACATCTTTAATATAAACTAAAAAAAATCTCCTGTCAACCGTAAGAATGCGAAAAAGAGGTAGCAACGGCCTGGCGAGGTCAGTTGTTAAAAAATATTTTGCCGGAAAATAGCAAGATATGATCATTAGGCAACCAGTTTTTCTCTATATTTTTCAGTTAGAAA
>JAGLQA010000047.1 GCA_023137075.1 Candidatus Aminicenantota bacterium | reverse complement strand
TAACTAAAAAAACCGGTGTTTTACTTGACATACGATGTTGCTGCGGATATGATTAGCCGGTAAGCGATAAGGAGTAAATGATGAAAACCAAAATTGTTGCCACCATCGGCAGTGACGGCTCTCACAAACAAGGCAGTTCCTACCGGGAGGGTATTGTAGATTTAACGGGCAGGAGAATTGGGCCCGGGGACATAACCTATGAATTTCTTGTAAAAGAATTTTGCAATAACGGCGTAGATCTTATTCGTCTCAACTGCTCTCATGTAGACACGGATCAAATAAAACCTGTTTTCTCGAAAATCAAAAAAGCCATAATCGAATGGGAAGCGGAAAATAAGGGAAGAAGAGTGGCTGTGCTGGCCGACCTGCCTGGCCCAAAGATTCGTTTTCACATGGAGCGGAACGTCCACTTCAAGGTAGGGGGAAAATTTACAGTTCATTTCGAGAAAGAAGTTTCGACAGATAAAGAAGCTGCCGTTTATATTAACGACCACCCGCTTAAGACAGCCATGATGAATTTTGACGGAAGAGGGAGCAGCGGGCGGAAAAAAAAGCGAGGCAATTCCTTTGACGCGCTAATGGAACAGATCAATAAAAGTAATAAAGTAATGGTTTTAATAGGTGACGGGGAAGTGGTTATGGAGGTAAATTTGAGTAAGTTCGATGTCAAGGGCACTTCCATACCCTGCAAAATTATAACCGTGAAAAAACCGGATTTACAGGGCAAAAAAGGATTCACTTTAAAAGGTGTTCACGTGGAAATTCCCTCATTCACAGAAGAAGACCGGGAAAAATTGGACAAATTGATCGAAGCCGAATATGGGGGGGAATACGCGGATAATCCGGTGACTGCTTTTATTGCGCTCTCCTTCGTCCAGTCGGAAGACGATATCCTCCGGCTCAAACAACATATAGAGTGCAGGCTTATGGATATCGCGAAGAGGGACCGGGCCGCCGCCCGGCTTAAAGCACCGTCTATTATCGCAAAAATTGAGACTGAATTGGGCTGGCAAAAAAGAGATTATATCCTGGATGCTGCGGATGGTATCATGGTCGCCCGGGGTGATTTGGGACTGCAGATGGATATCGAGGAAGTGCCGGCCATCCAGAAAAGACTCATCCGCTTATGTAACAAACGCGGTAAACCGGTTATTACGGCTACGGAAATGTTGAAAAGCATGACGCAAAGCATAGAACCCACCCGGGCGGAAGGCACCGATGTGTTTAATGCCATATTGGACGGCAGCGACGCGGTTATGACATCCGAGGAAACCTCTAACGGCGGCTATCCCTTCCATGCGATTCGCAAGATGGAGCAGGTGGCCGGACAGGCTGAAAGTTACTTCGAGATGAAATACCTCAAGAACGACGAATCGAGACGGGCCGAGAACCTGAAGCGTTACCAGGAATTTCTCGAAGACGACTATGCCCGGATTGAAAAAAATACCCGCCGCATAAAGGATCTACTTGGCCGCATTAGTGACCGCGTGGCCGCCTGTGATGACGAATGTGACAGTTTAGAATGGCGGCGGAAACTCTACCAACAAAAGTTAGGCAAATCGGTTGATCAGCCGACTACAAACCGGATTACCCAGGCCACTTGCACGATGAGCGAGGCCGAAGAGGTAAAATATATCATAGCGGTTTCGACTTCCGGGCGTACTGTGAGGATGATTTCCCGTCTCAAACCCGCCGTGATGATTATCGGTGCGGCTCATGATATCATCAATACCCGCAAACTGACAGTCAGTTACGGTGTAAATCCCATCTGTATCGGCTCGGTACATGCTGAAGAGGGAACGGAGGAAGTGTTCGACAGGTGCAGGAAAATGGTATTGGACGATCCGGACCTGGAACCCCCGGCAGAGGTCGGCGACCTGGTGATTTTCACGGCCGGTACTCCCCTGGGGATGTCCGGCACTACCAATCTCATTAAAATGAGGAAACTATAATCTTTTGCCCTATCCACTGTTTTAAAGAAGTAAAAGCACTGCCCCAAAAGGAGAGGTGATTTCGGGTGACTTGACGAAATGAGGATTCTGTAATTTTTTTGTTGACTTTTCGCTTTTTTTATCTATACTTAGGGAGGAGAAGAGTTAATGAGAGAGAGTATCATTTATATGTTGTTCTTGTTTGTTTTTTTTATAAATGTATCCACTCTGAATCCGCAAGAAAAGAAGATTGTCGATGAATTCGAGATGAGTCTCGAAGATTTGCTGAAGGTAAATGTTATCACTGCTGCAAAAAGTCCGCAGCAGATCGGTGATATTCCCGCCAGTGTGGTGATTATAACCCGGGAGGATATTGAAAAATACGGATATATGACGCTAACGGAAATATTGGAAAGTATCCCGGGTTTATATGCTATTGACGATTATTGTGAAGGCGGGGTGAATTTTGGAGTACGGGGTTTCTGGAGCGGTGTTCCCAACAATAATATGATTATCCTGGTAAACGGTGTATCCCAGGTGGATGATTTTTCTTCAAACTATCCCTTAGATAAAATCGCCGTTCCGGTAGAAGCTATTGACAGGATAGAAGTGATAAGGGGTCCCATGTCCGTGATTTACGGCAGTGGGGCTTTTTTGGGGGTTATTAATATCATAACCAATGATATTTCTCGTGGGACAAAAAGCATGGCTGTATTTTCGGCAGGTTCTCAGAAAACCAAAAAGATCTTTCTAAGGTGTGCGGATGAAGTAAATGGTTTTAAATATGTTTGCAATGCCTCTATCTATGATACTTACGGTATGAACCAACCGCTCAGCGAGATGGTAAGAGATGTGTCGGTTCTACCTGCTTTCGGTCTTATGGAAGATGATAGTACCGGTGGACGATTGGAGGTGAAAGAGAAGCATTTTAATTTCTCGGGCTCTTTCAAAAATTTTTACAACGAAATCAGCCATATCCAGACAAAAAATGAGGTGTTCTTTTTTTATCCGTCAATTTCCAAGGGATCTATTGCTGATTTATCTACGACTAATATAGCATTGGGTTATAAGAAAGTATTTTCAAATAAATATTCCTTAGATGGAAAAATTACCTTTTTACAAAATCGCTGGTGGGAAATCTATGATTTTCTTTTTGATGATTTTTACGGGATTCAACAACTTGAGTCACGTGCCTGGGAATCGGAACTGGAGTTGTTTATCAAACCGTCTCCCCATCTTGGAGTAAAAACCGGTTTGTATTACCGGTCAGTGCAGGATGCTTCCAATATGTACGATCTCCCTTCCTTCAATACGACGAGCCTGGAGAACAACTATTTTTATCTTGCCGATGGTAGTAATATAGTGACCAGGGCGTTCTTTACCCAGGTGAATTGCAAACCCTTTCGGGCTTTGAATTTTATAGCCGGTGTCAGGCTGGAACAAATGCCCCGGTATGATTTAGCCGCAATCTTAGCTGGTGGGACAGAAAATTTTCAGAGCGTTTCCGGCGCCTATGACCGCGATAAAATTGAAGTGATTCCCCGTTTTGCCGCTATTTATTCTTTGAATGGCAATCACATATTTAAGCTCCTTTATGGTCAGGCAATCAACCGTCCTTCCTTTTTTCAGAACACAACTAACCTTCTCCTGCAGCCGGAAAAGGGATCTCTTAAACCCGAATATATCCGGACTTTCGAGTTGAATTATATTGCATCCCTGACTCCCGATTTTACATTGAATTTTAGTCTCTTCCGAAATAACCTGAAGAACTTAATCACTCGAGTTAGCGGGCTTGATGAAAATGGTGACTACCGGACATGGTCATCGAATGCCGGGGAGATGGTGACCTATGGATCGGAATTAACCATAAAAATTGAATCCTTTGATCATTTCCGGATGGAACTCAGTGGAACCTATCAAAAAACATGTGATAAAAGGCCCGGGTATGAAGAAATCACGACGGCTTATTCACCTGATTTTTTAGGATATATAAAAGCATCATACCGGGTCAAAGATTTTACCCTTGCCTTAACGGGTAACTATGTTGATAGCATGGAAACCTATTGGGATGGAACCATTATAAACCCGGATGGTTCCGGCGGTAACCGCATCGGCGATAGGGTTGACGGGTATTTTCTTTTGGGCGCAAATGTAAGAATCGATAATCTGCATTACAAGGGCTTGTACGTAAACATCAGGTGTTCGAATCTTCTTAACGCAGAAATTCGCTATCCTACCTTTACCAATAATGCCTGGGCCGACCGGGGGATGCTCGGTAGCGGGAGAAAGTTCCTGGTAAGTATCGGGCTAAAATTTTAAGAAAGATGAAAAAGTATATCCTGCTTTTCCTTTTCTTATTAAACGCATTCATGATCGATAGCGATGTAATGGAGGAATCTAAATTAAAATCAATTTTTATTTATCAAATAGGTAAATTTACCCGTTGGCCTCAGCAGACAACCGATCCGGACACCCCCTTTGTTATTTCCATAATAGGGAAAACTTCTCCAGGCAGTGAAATCGATATTCCCGGTGATAAAACCATAGATAATCGGGAAATACTCATCCGGAAAATCAGCAAACTCCAGGAGGTTCCGGGAAGCGATGTTTTATTTGTCACAAACTCCGAAGCCTATCGCCTGGAAACCATACTGGATCATATCGGAAATATACCGGTTCTGACTTTCGGGGATACGGAAGGATTTGCCGAAAGAGGTGTTATCGTTAATTTCTGCATCGAGAATAATAAGCTTCGATTTGAGATTAACCTTGAAGCTGTGAAAAAAGCGTCACTGCATTTAGAGTTCCGATTGGTTAAACTTGCCGTCAGAGTTTTTCCACAAAAAAAGGGGAGCAGGGGAAAATGATAGACAAATTCAGGAACCTTTCCATAAGGAAAAAGAATATTGTAATCATATTTGCTGTCGTGTTATTTACCGTGGTGACAACACTTGGTGTGCTGAGTTATCAAACCATTCGCACTTATCGCAAGCACCTGATTTCGGAAATCGAATCGGTTTCTAAAGTAATCGGAACTATGTTGGTGCCTGCCATTTTATTTGGCCCCGACTATAAAAAAGAGGTTGAAACAATATTATCCGATTTCGCATCGATCCCGGACATTCTCGGCACGGCAATTTACGACAAAAAAGGTGGGCTTTTTACTTCCTTTCAAAAGGTAGACCCGGACAAACTTGTTTTTGCCGATCGGTTAAAAACATATAGGGGAATTCAATATAAAAAAAATCTAATGTACATGTCCAGGGATATTCAATTCGAGGATGAAATATTAGGCACCATATATATTGTCGTAACAACCGAAAACCTGGCAAAGCAGATTGCCAATTATATATTGTTTTCCCTTATGGTGTTATTGATCATACTGCCGGTGGCCCTGCTTTTAGGTTTGCGGCTCTCCAGGCACCTGACCTACCCGATTTTGTTTTTATCCGATACCGCGGTAAACATTTCAAAAAAAAGTGATTACTCCATAAGGGTACACAAGGTGAATAGTGATGAAATCGGTACCCTGTATGATAGTTTTAATAAAATGTTGAATAATATTTCGGCTAAGAACCGTGAAATCCGGGAATTGAACGAACGACTGGAAGAAAAAGTCCGGGAAAGAACCCGTGATTTGAAAAAAGCAAAGGAAGATGCGGAAAAAGCCACCCGTGCCAAGAGTACCTTCCTGGCCAACATGTCCCATGAAATTCGCACTCCCATGAATTCCATTATCGGTTACTCCAACCTGTTGAGTAAAATGATTTCGGACAAAAGGCAGAAGGAGTACCTGGAGATCGTGATGAGCAGTGGGCGTAATTTATTGTCTTTGATCGACGATATCCTCGATCTTTCCAAAATTGAAGCTGGAAAAATGGAATTAAAGAATAACCCCATGGATATTAGAAAGCTCCTGGATGAGATCGATAATATTTTCCGGATCAAAGTGAAAGAGAAAGGGATAGATTTTATTGTCCGGGTTGATCCTGAAATCCCCGGTAGTTTGTTGTTGGATGAAACCCGGCTGCGTGAGATCCTATTCAATATTGTCGGCAATGCCGTTAAATTTACCGATAAAGGTTATGTGAAGCTCTCGACAGAAAGAATAATCTCAACCACTGACAAGAACCATCTCGCCCTGGTTTTTAGAGTAGAAGATACCGGGATCGGGATACCTGAGGACCAAATGGAACGAATATTCGAAGCCTTTGAGCAGCAGCATGGCAGGCAGGACAGCGAGTATGGAGGCACAGGATTGGGTCTACCTATTTCCAGGCATTTGGTCAAAATAATGGGAGGTAAATTGACTGTTTCCAGTGAGGTTGATAAGGGGTCCACCTTCACCGTCGTATTACCGGGAATCGAAATCGGTTCGGATAAAATCAAACCCCTCCCTGTCGATATGCCGGACCTGCACTCGCTGGATTTTGAAGGAACGACAGTGTTAGTAGTGGAGGACAACCCTGCGAATCTTGATCTAATAAAGATCCTTCTCGAAGATCGGCATATCCGCGTTCAAACTGCTTTAAACGGGAAAGAGGCTGTCGATAAATTGGCGGATTTCAAGCCTGATTTAATCCTGATGGATATGAAAACCCCGGTAATGGACGGATATGAAGCCGCAAGAATCATAAAGAAGGATAAGGACTTGAAAAATATCCCGATTATCGCGATTACAGCAGACATTTTGAAAGAAAGCCGGGAAAAAGCAAAAGAGAGCGGATGCGATGGATTCCTATCAAAACCTATAGACGAAAAGACATTATTTTTAGAGCTTATAAAATATTTGCCTTATGTAAGGAAAAAAGATTCAACTTCGGTTGACACCCGGACAAATTGGAATAAGGAAATAAAAAAAGAACTCTCCGGTCTTTCAGAACGTAAACGTATCGAGGTTCTCAGGTTGTTCGCCCATGAATTAAGAGAAAAATGGGAGCAAATCGGAGATTCGTTAATACTCGATAGTTGGCTTGATTTCGGAGAAGAGATAAAACAAGCCGGTGAAAAATTTAATCTTAAATCATTGATTATTTACGGGAAACAATTTACCGATAATATTCATCATTTGAATGTGATAGATCTAAAAAAGGCAATAAGTACCTATCCGGACCTGTTGAATAGAATTAAAAAAACGGAGAGAAAAATTGAACCCTGATCAAGTATTAAACGAGGAAAAGCCCCTTATTTTAATAGTGGATGATCTACCTCGGAATGTACAAGTACTCCATCAAATTTTAAATACCGGTGAATACTCGTTTGCCATTGCTTCCGATGGTGGAGAGGCTCTCCGATTAGTTAAAAAAAAACTCCCGGATTTGATCTTACTCGACATTATGATGGGTGATATTGACGGTTTCGAAGTATGTAAACGTCTCAAGGAAAAACCGGCAACTGCTCAAATTCCCATAATTTTTTTAACGGCCAAGACAGATGTGGAAGATAAAGTCCGGGGTTTTAAGTTAGGGGCCATCGACTATATTACCAAACCCTTTGAAAACGCGGAAGTGGTTGCCAGGGTTCACACTCACATTCAATTAAAAAAATCCATCGACATGATAAGAGATTACAACCATCAATTATCCGAAATAGTTGAAGATATAAAGAAATCTTACCGGGAATTGCGAGATTCGCAGCATGAACGAATAAATGAAGAAAAGCGAGACGCTGTTAAGGCTATGGTTGTTACAGCCAACCATGAAATTAACCAACCCCTGACAATGATACAAGGATACGTGGATTTACTTAAACAATCGATGAATTCTCAATCTCAAAGCGTGGCACAAAAAAAATATTTAGATGGAATTGAAAGAGCCTTTGAAAGAATAATGATCATTTTGGAGAGATTCCGGGAATCCGCAGCCATCAGGTTTACAAACTATCTACCCAACATCAAGATGGTGCTATTTGATGATAAAAAAAAGAATAATGAGCCGAACAATTAGCGGGTTCCGGATTCTCTGCTGTTTTGACAATTGGTGTGCTTAATCTCATAATAGAGAATGGCGAACATGTTTTTTAATACCGCACTGTAAGTGCTCATTACCGCCATGTAATGGCATAAGGGGTCAGGCCTGGGGCAGCGAAACCGTATAAAAAGACGCGGCTGTGACCTTGTCGATTTTCCTGCCTAAGAAAATTTCACCCACCTGCTTGAATCGTTCCGGGAAATCGGTGACAAAAAACTCATCATCCACCGGGTTTCCGGATTCACCTATCCACCCCAGACTTTTAAGAATGGCATACACTTTTTTAGCGGTTGTCAAGGCAGAATCGATTAATTTGATTTCTTTTCCGAGAACTTCCGCTATTACTTCTTTTAATACCGGGTAGTGAGTACAGCCCAGTACCAGGGTGCCGATTCCCTGTTCTTTGAGGGGGAGTAAATATTCTTCGATGACCAGCCGGGTTACCTTGTGTTCGATCCAGCCTTCTTCAACTAAAGGTACAAAGAGCGGGCAGGCTTTCGATAAAACGCGGGCCCCGGGTTTTTTTTCGATAATTGCTTTTTCATAGGCGCCTGATTTTATAGTTGCGACAGTTCCGATGATACCAATCTTTGCTTTGCCGGCGTGAACGGCCGCTTCGGCACCGGGTTCGATAACGCCCACCACCGGGATGTCAAATTTGTTTTGCAGGTAGGGTAGGGCGTAAGATGACGCGGAATTACAGGCCACAACGATAATCTTGACACTCTTTGTGAGAAGAAAGAGGGCATTTCCTTCGGAAAATTTTATGATCGTTTCGGCGGATTTCGTGCCATAGGGCAGCCTGGCAGTATCTCCGAGATAGATAACTTTTTCATCAGGCAGTTTTTCTTTCAATGCTTTGTATACCGTTAAACCGCCGATACCTGAATCAAAAACACCAATTGCTTTATTTTTCACTTTAAAAATCCTTTCGTTTTTTAACCGCAAAGTTTAATATATTACGGCCATAATTGCAACCCCCGGATTAATCTTTTTGATTGACATTTTTCAGCAAATAAGATACATTTTAGACATGATAATCGACGGCCACGTTCATTTGTTCAGTCAGAAAATCGTGCGGAATGTGTCCCGGAAAAGGGGAATGGTGAAGCAGCTTCACCTGCAGACAGAGGGCGCGCAGGAAAGAACCGGAATCGAAACACTTAAAAAAAGAATGTCGGCTGCCGGCGTTCATGCTTGCCTGCTGCTGCCCACCTCCGCCGCGGAGGGAGTGACTGAAGCGAATGACCGCTCCCGGAAGAGGGCAGGGGAAATAACCGGGCTGTGGACCGCGGGCACCCTCCACCCCAGGTACGCCGATAATGCCGGAGAGATTCGCCGGCTAAAAGACCGGGGTACCAGGGGGATAAAACTATGTTCCTTTTCCCAGGGATTCGCCCTGGATGCACCTGAGACAACCGCGCTCTTCGATCTCCTGCAGCAGGAAAACCGGGACAATGCCAATCCCTTTTTTGTAGTGCTGGATACATTCTATGACGCCCATCGCTTTTTCGGTACAAATCCCCAATATACCACCACGCCCCGGCGCCTGGGGCGATTGGTATCGCAGTTCCCCGGAATCCCCTTTATAGCGGCTCACATGGCAGGACTGTGCGCCCCTTTCGAGGAAATTTGCGTCTCTTTACCCCCGGCGAAGAATCTCTTTTTAGACACATCTAACGCGGCTCACACGCTGAGCAAAGCAGAGTTTATCCACCTGCTTAAAACCCATGGGGCGGAACATATCGTTTTCGGTACGGATTGGCCCTGGTTTGACCCGGTTTCTGAGATTCCATTGATAACCGGTTTCCTTGATGAGGCGGGATTTTCCCAAAAAGAGAAGGGGGCGGTTTTGGGGGGCAATATGGCCCGTTTAATGGGTACCCGGTAACCTCAATCACCCGCCGCTCAACCCCGTCCCCGGGAATTCCGTCAAAATTCGTATAAATTTGTTCGAAAGATAATAAATCACCTGTCCCGTTTTTCCCTGGACCACTGGACTGAAAATTTTTATCAAAAGTTTTTATAGATCAACCAGGATTTGAAGAAGGGATTGATGAATTTATATTCCTTTTTATATCTATAAATGGTCTTTAATTTTATTAAGCGATTCAATGCTTTTTTTACCGACGCCGGTTGACTTATACCGGTACCATTTATGAATTCCGAGGAAAGGGGAGATTTCCCTCCCATACGGGCAAGCCCTACTAAGCAGCGGAGCTGCTGGCCCGTTAAATGGCTTAACGAGGTTTCGTACCCCTTTAATTCCCGGCTGAATACCAATTCTAAAGCTGTGGGGATTATGTCTTCATCTATATTGTCGCCTTCGGATGTGGCATCCCAGGCAGCACCGCAAAACTGCTGGACATCTCCCGGGACATCCTGGGCGATGTCGAACATTTTATCTAACAAAGGTTTTGAAATACGTCGTTTTCCTTTGGAAAATTTTTTACGAAGAAAATCACCGAATATGTCCCTCTCTAATTCTCCCACGTTCAGAGTAACAGCGGACTTGAAAAACGCGCTGTCCGGGTGGTTGAAAATTTCGTCCATTTTATTGCGAACACTGCCGGCAAAAACATAGGGGATTTCCGTGTGAAATTGCACTTTGCTTCTCAATTGGGCCAGGGCCGCGACGGCCTCTTTTAAATTCAATATATCCTGGAACTCATCGAAGACAACCACTGATTTTTTCTTTTTATTTTCTTCCTCGATCAAATCCATCAGGCCTTCGATGTAACCGGGTTTTAGTTTAACTGAAGCGTCAAGGGAGAGGGACGGCGAGCCGGTTAGTGGATCGAAAGTTAAAGACGGTTTCAAGTGGGCGAGGGATTTGAACAATTTTTCGGTCATCCCTGATTTTCGTTCCATGGATACCACTGCGTTTATGATCCTGCGGCAGAAATCATCGACTGTTTTTATTTCCAGAATATCGATATAAAGGAGGCGGAATTTCGGCAGACCGCGGACGGCCTGGTAAACCAGGGATGTTTTGCCGGTCCTTCTTTCTCCTTCTAACAGGACGTTTTGAGCGGAAGAGATGTAGTTTTTCAGGTTCTTTTCCAATTCCGGCCTTGGGCAGAAGTCCTCGTCGAAAACGACCCGGCCATATTTAAAAGGGTTCATGGCGCACCTCCTTGTTGTGCCGATCGGTATTATACCAATCAGTATAATACCAAAGAGTACAATTGTCAAGCCCCAGCACGCGGCGCCCCACTGTGTGGGGGATCAATAAATTACCTGTCCCGTTTTTTTTTGTCGCACTGGAGAAAGTTTCCATTGATCTGATTTTGATGATTTTTGATCTGATTTTGATATTTTTGTACTCCGTTCTCCATTATAGTTGAGGCAGGTCGTCCGGGAAAGTGAAACCCGGCGATTGAGTCCAAATTTCACATAGGAGGCTTAAAATGAAAAGCGTACAAGCTGAGAACGTAACAAAGTATTTTTCCCTATTACGGGAGTTTGTCGATGAGCCGTCGGCTCAGGGCAGCAAAAAGAGTATTGCCATCCTGGCGCTCGACCACCTGCAAAAAATCACGGCAGGAACGGATTCGCAGGATCTTTCCACAGGAGAACAGTATACATACTGCCTCAGCAGACCGAGGATCGATGGTGCGCCGGACAGTGGCGGCGCTTAAGAAGTTGTGTACAGGAATGTCCTTTGTAGAGGCGGAGCAGGATGCTCCGCCTTTGCGGAGTTTTATTGAGATGGCCCTCCGGGATCAAGGTTTGATGGGCAATTAAGAGGCTTTGTGAAAAGTTGCATTTTTCTTTTTTATCGGGTAAGATAGTACAAATGACCCTTCAGCGTTTTCTTTTTTTATTCTTATCGATTACTTCTTTTTTAACGGCGCTGGACCCCGGTAAAACCATTACCCAATACAGTGTACAGGTGTGGGATATGGATAGGGGATTACCTGGAAATTCCGTACTGGCTGTCCGGCAAACCCGGGACGGTTATCTCTGGATCGGCACCCAGGCCGGTTTAGTTCGTTTTGACGGGCTTAACTCCGAGGTGTATACCCGGGATAAAATTCCCCAATTAAAAGACAATGTGATCCGTGCCCTTTACGAGGATGAAGAGGGAACCTTGTGGATCGGCACCTTTTCCGGGGGGCTCACCCGGTACACGGAGGGTGAATTCACAACATATCCTGTCACAAAGTTTAAATCTCTTTTTAGGATAAGCGCCATTGCTGAGGACCGCTGGGGAAATTTGTGTATCGGAAGTATTACGGAAGGACTCACCTGTTTGAAGAATGATAAACTCACTACCTATACGACTAAAGAAGGATTACCGGACAACCAGGTGAGATTCATACATAAAGATGAAAAAGGAGACCTGTGGATAGTAACCGCCGCCGGGATCGTAAAACTGCTCGAACCCGGAAAATTCAGGGTGTACGCCTCTCAAGACCTTTTGCCTTACTTTATAACCTCCTGTTATTACGAAGGAGACACAGAAGACCTCTGGGTCGGCACAAACATGAAAGGCCTGTTCCGGTTGAAAAACGGGACGATAACCTCGTATGGCATTAAATCCGGGATCGCCCACCCTACTATTAACTACCTGTATCGGGACAGCATGAAGAATCTCTGGATCGGCACCGACGGCGGCGG